>JABMQA010000261.1 GCA_013203545.1 Bacteroidota bacterium | reverse complement strand
TGTTTTTCATCCCATCCGATTCAAACTGAAATATCGCGGAGGTGTCGCCCCTGCTGAATAGCTGAAATGTTATATCATCCTCATAGGAAATATTTTCGATATCGAGTGTTTCGCCTTTTGATTTTTTGATATTTTCCAGTGCATCCTTAATAATGGCAAGGGTTTTCAGCCCCAGAAAATCCATTTTGAGCATCCCGACATTTTCAATCTGCTTCCCTTCGAATTGTGTTACCAGCAGGTCGGACTCCTTGGAGGTACTGAGTGGGATATGTTCGATCAAATCTTCCTTGCCAATAATGATCCCACAGGCATGTGTCCCGATGTTCCTTACAGTACCCTCTACCCTTTCGGCTGTTAAGAGGGTGGCTGTCAGCAGTGGATTTGTCGAATGCTTCTCCCGTACCAGTTCAGGCACTTTTTTATAGGCTTTTTCAAAGGTTGTGCCCGGATCTTCGGGAACCAACTTGGCCAAGCGGTTGGCTTCAGACAGCGACAGTTCCTTCACCCGTGCAATATCACGGATGGCCATTTTTGGCGCCATTTTTCCAAAAGTAATGATATGGGCGACACGCTGTGCGCCGTATTTGTTAACAACCCATTTCAACACTTTTTCGCGCCCATCTTCATCAAAATCGATATCGATATCGGGTAATGAAATCCGGTCAGGGTTCAGAAAACGTTCGAACAACAAACCAAATTTCAATGGATCGAGGTCGGTGATCTTTAAACAGTAGGCCACAACAGAACCTGCAGCCGACCCGCGTCCGGGACCTACCCAGACACCCATTTTCCTTGCTTCGTTCAATACGTCATGAACAATAAGAAAATACCCCGGATATCCCATCCCCTTGATGGTGGACAATTCGTAATCAATTCTTTCGGTAATTTCTTTGCTAACCTCACCATAACGGTACTTTGCACCCTCATAAGCGAGATGCCTCAGGTATTCATCAGCATTGATAAAACCATCCGGAATCTGAAAGTCAGGCATCAACGGGTCACGGTCCAGGGTATATGTTTCAATTTTCCCAAGAATTTCTTCCACATTTGAAATAGCCTCGGGAATATCTGCAAACAGCCTGGCCATCCCCTCCTGTGATTTCATCCAAAATTCATGGTTCGGAAAACCGAACCTTGTTCCACGACCCCTGCCAATGGGTGTGGATTGGTATTCATTTTTCTGGATACATATCAAACTATCGTGCAAGTCGTTGTCCTGTTCCTCAACATAATAAACATTATTTGCAGCAATAACCTTCACATGGTACTTTTTCGAGAACTCGAGTAAAACCCGGTTTACGTGATCCTCTTCCTTCAGATCATGCCGGTTGAGCTGAATATAAAAATCCTCACCAAACTCATCTACCCACCATTTGAAAGCCTCCTCGGCCTGGTGTTCACCCACATTAAGGATCAGATCGCATACTTCGGATTTCAATCCCCCTGTGGTGGCAATCAGGTTGTCCTTATATTTGAGCAAAATCTCCCTGTCGATTCGCGGATATTGCGCATAATTCCCCTCTATCCATGCTAATGAACTGAGTTTAGATAGGTTTCGGTACCCATCCATATTCTTAGCCAACAATACCTGGTTATATCTTCTGTCGGGGTTGTCCTTGGTAAATTTTTGCTTTTTCCTGTCTTTCACCAGATAGAACTCACAACCAATGATCGGTTTTATGTTGTTTTTCGAGGCTTCTTTAATAAAAGCGTATGCGCCAAAGAGGTTGCCATGATCGGTAATGGCCAGGGCAGGCATGCCAAATTCCACCGCCTTTGCTACCAACGACTGAATAGATGGGGCCGCCTGCAATACAGAATAATAGGAATGAACATGGAGATGAGAAAATGAAGCATATGTGGTTGAATCAACAAGTTCTTCCACGGGGATTATAGGTACCTGTGTATCTTCCTCACCGGCCAGTTTATCACTTATTTTTTTATTGGATTCAACATCAATGTCAACCGGTTGGATTTGATGTGTGTGAATGGTTTTGAATTTTTCAACGATCTCTTTATCAACAACCAGTTGCTTTTCGGTAATAATACCGGTGCGGATCAATTCGAGAAAACACCTGGCTGTTGCTATCACATCGGCGGCGGCATTGTGGGCATTCTGAAAAGATTCGTTAAAAAGCTTTTGATACAACTCTATCAACGACGGGTATTTAAACCCTCCGCCCCTTCCTCCTGGCAAGGCACACCAGGCAGTAGATTCAATCATGGTATCAAGCACCTTCTTCTTTTCCAGTGCATTATTCAACCCATTGCGAAGCAGTTCAGAACCAACGATCTTTACATCGAACTCCACATTATGCCCGGCCACATGTGTACACTTATCCAATACCTCAAGAAATTTCACCAATACCTCATGAAGGTCATGACCCTGTTCGGTGGCCATTTTTGTTGAGATGCCATGAACCTTTTCAGCATTGTATGGGATCGTAAATCCATCAGGTTTAACAATGTGATTATCCAATTCGAGCAAATTCCCTTCAGCATCGTGAATTTGCCATGCAATTTGTACAAGTCTGGGCCAATTTTCAAAATCTGTTAGCGGGGCGTTGCCATTCCTGGGCAAACCAGTGGTTTCGGTATCGAATATTAAATACATAATATGGTGCTGATGATTTTATGATTTGCGTATTATAACAGATAGCAAAATTAGCCAAAATCGAAGCCGGTATGATCCATGTTGATAAGTTTGAAAAAGAAAAAGTCATCATCTAATTGAACGAATTAATCTAATTCATCAATCCTCCCATTCGTTAAATTAGCGGAATTCGAT
>JABMQA010000260.1 GCA_013203545.1 Bacteroidota bacterium | reverse complement strand
CTCGGGTTAATATGGATTCAGGATGAAACTGAACTCCAAATACGGGAAAATCCTTCATTTTTAACCCTACGGGTTCAAACCTATCTCCACGTTCGTATGCCAAAACAGGTTTATTCTCTACAAAAAAAATACAGTCCATCCCTAATTTACGTGCATAGGCTTTTTTTTCGTCAATGGAAATCCCAATCCGGAATACCCGGTCAACCAGTTCGATCATTCCGACGGCATCAGAGGAACCCCCACCCAGGCCCGCCCCACTTGGAATAACCTTATGTAAATGCACATTTACGGGTGGCAGGTCAAAATCATTTTGCAGTAACTGCCAGGCTTTATAAATAAGGTTTTCTTCGGTTTCACATTTTAGTGGAATACCAGAAAATCTGAAAACGGATTTTTCCTTTTCAGATACAATTAACTCGAGCACATCTTTTAATGGAATGGGGTACATAATTGTTTCAATATCGTGATATCCATCCTTTCTTTTACCGGTAATTGATAATCCAAGGTTAATCTTTGCGTTAGGAAAAAGTACCATGTTCTGAAATAATTTTGAATGATACAATCTGGTCAGGGAGTGAAATAATTTATTATGCGAACAAAACTACTGAATAAATTGTAATTTTGACCTCTGGCAATATATTTTAAAAAACATTAAAACCATTTCGATGCCGATATTTAACTCATTTTTGTCCTGGCTGATGAAGAAACGGATTCACCAGATTGAGTTGTTCATCAAATACCCTCACGATGTGCAACTTGAGTGGTTTAAAAAACTGATCGTTTCAGCAAAAGACACTGAGTGGGGCAGAAAATTTAAGTACAATAGCATCTCTACGCCGGTACAATTTAAAGACCGGGTCCCCATCAATGATTACAACAGCCTAAAACCCTACATCGATAGGTTACGTAATGGCGAACAAAATCTTTTATGGAATACCGATATTAAATGGTATGCAAAATCCTCCGGCACCACCAGCGACAAAAGCAAATATATTCCGGTCAGCAGCGAGGCCCTTGAAGAGTGTCACTACAAAGGAGGGCGTGATTTACTGTCCATATTTATTCACAACCATCCCGATTCAAGAATTTTCGGTGGGCGCGGGCTTGTCATGGGTGGCAGTAGCAGAATAACTGAGGTAAATAACGAATCGTATTACACCGGAGACCTCTCAGCTATTTTAATCCAGAATATGCCAACCTGGGTTCAGTTCAAAAGCACACCCCACCATTCGATAGCCCTGATGGATGAATGGGAGAGTAAGATCGAAAAAATGGCCCGTGTAACCAGTGAGCATAACGTCACCAGTATTTCAGGCGTACCCTCATGGGCGTTGGTTTTGATAAACCGGATTCTTGAAAATACCGGTAAAAAAACCCTCCTCGATATCTGGCCCAACCTGGAAGTATTTTTTCATGGTGGCGTAAATTTTAATCCCTATCGCGAACAATTTAAACGAATCATTCCATCAGAAACCATGTCCTACACTGAAACCTATAATGCATCCGAAGGATTTTTTGGCATTCAGGACCGGACCGACCATACCGACATGCTCCTGATGCTGGATTACGGAATCTTTTATGAGTTTATTCCAGTTGAAAATGTTAACGATGAAAATCCCATTACCATCGATCTAACAGATGTTGTGACAGATAAAAATTATGCAGTGGTGATTTCAACTAACGGAGGCCTATGGCGTTACCTGATAGGCGATACTGTCCGGTTTACTTCTGTGGACCCATATCGGATTCAAATTACAGGACGCACCAAAAATTTCATCAATGCCTTTGGCGAAGAGTTGATCATTGATAATGCCGAAAGGGCCCTTGCCATTGCCTGCACAAAGTGCAACGCATCCATCGCAGAATATACCGCCGCACCGGTCTATTTCAACGATAATAAAAATGCGGCACATGAATGGCTGATCGAGTTTGCAATTCCACCTGAAAACCTTGAATTTTTTACCGACACTTTTGATAATGCATTAAAATCCCTTAATTCGGATTATGAAGCAAAACGCTATAAAAATATGGTCCTGGGTGAGCCCATCATCAAACCCATGCCACATAACACATTTTACAAATGGCTGAAAAAACGTGACAAACTTGGTGGACAAAACAAAGTTCCCAGGCTTTCAAATAATCGTTTCTATATCGAGGAAATATTAAATTTGTTGAACAATAAAGAATAATTTTTCAACCTATGACTTACAATATTGAGGAGATAACCGAAGCCTCCTTTGCACCGGCATTTATGCGTGAATCGGACGGTTTGCTCTACATGAGCGATCCGAAACATGGCATACTCATCTTCGATCAAATCGGGCAGTATATCGAAACCATTCCCATTGCCGGCATCCATCACTTTCGTATCGACGGCGGCCAAATCCTTTATCACCTAGCTGGTAATGCCAATGCATATCACCTAAAATCGAAGGAGATAATTTCAAAAAAGCTCCCTCGGGTAAAATTCCGATCCTGCACCATTGATATCCAGGACAAGGAGATGGTTTTATATATGACAGGGCAAAAAAATATCACGGTTTTTTCGGCGCCTTTAATGCAGAAATAATTTAAATTTCAGAATTGTTCCGTCGTTCCCGATATCTTTCGTATTTTTAGCCGGAAGAACTCGATAAATTTAAACATTAAAATTTTTCAACATGCATATCGCAGTAGCTGGCAACATTGGATCCGGCAAAACAACACTCACCTCCTTATTATCCAAACACTTCGGCTGGGAACCGCATTACGAATCGGTTGAAGGCAATCCGTATTTGCATAGTTTTTATGAAGATATGAGACGCTGGTCGTTTAATCTTCAAATCTATTTTCTCAACAGCAGGTTCAGGCAAATCGTTAAAATCCGTGAAAGTGGTAAGAAAGTCATTCAGGACAGGACCATTTACGAGGATGCCTATATCTTTGCCCCCAACCTTCATGAGATGAATTTAATGACATCCCGCGACTTTGATAATTACAGGATGTTGTTCGATTTAATGAGTGGTTTTGTTCAGGCCCCCGACCTGCTCATTTACCTCAGGGCAAGTGTACCTACCCTGGTAAGTCAAATCCAGAAAAGGGGACGGGAGTATGAAGAATCAATCAGGCTCGACTATCTGAAACGGCTTATTCAACGGTACGAAGAGTGGATCGAAAGTTACGATGTTGGGAAAAAATTAATTTTCAATGTCGATAATATGGATTTTATGGACAAACCCGAGGATTTGGGAATCGTTATCGACAGGATCAATGCCGAGCTGCACGGTCTTTTTTAGAACCCGGAACTCCCTTTTCCAAATTCAATTAATTTTATTTCTTAAATTATTCCGGCAAATCATATTACAGGATGAAATCAATTTGTGTTTTTTGCGGATCAAGTATAGGTAGTTCAATAAATTACAAATTAAAAGCCAGAAACCTCGGAAAGGTTTTATCCCACCAGAACATTACACTGGTTTATGGTGGTGGCAATATTGGATTGATGCGTGAAATTGCCGATAGTGTACTCGAAAGCAATGGGGAAGTAATTGGCGTAATGCCACGTCATATTGTTGATAAAGAGGTGGCACATCAACATCTTACACATCTGCATATAGTCGATAACATGCATCAGCGCAAAGCAATGATGGCGGAGCTTTCCGATGCATTTATTGCGCTTCCGGGAGGATACGGTACGATCGACGAACTTTTTGAGGTCCTTACCTGGAACCAGCTTGAGATCATCGACAAGCCCGCAGGACTACTCAATATTGACGGGTATTTTGATCATTTGCTGGCATTCATTTCACATTCCGTTGAGAAAAAATTTGTGCGACTGGAACATATGCAAAATTTGATTGTTGAAGAGGATGAGCTCATTTTACTGGATAGGCTTAAAAGCTTTACACCTGCAGTTGCTGAAAAATGGATTGACAGGCTTAAAATGGATTTGATTTAGATTTTAGCAAAACGAATGATGACAATAATTGGAATAACAGGCACACTGGGGGCCGGCAAGGGGACAATCGTAGATTATCTCAAAAATAAGCTTGGCTTTGAACATTTTTCAGTTCGTTCTTTTCTGATTGATGAATTGGAAAAACGTGGTTTGCCTGTGAACAGGGATAGCATGACTGAACTGGCTAACGAACTCAGGGCACAGCACGCTCCCTCATATATTGTAGATCGATTGTATGAGCAGGCAAAAAAAACGGGTAAAAACTGTATCATCGAAAGTATCCGTACACCGGGAGAAATTGAAAGCCTTCGGAAAAAGGGCGCTTTCTACCTGCTGGCAGTAGATGCTGATCCGGAAGTAAGGTATAAACGAATCCAGAAACGGGCAACCGAAACCGATCATATTGATTTTAAAACCTTTATTCACAACGAACAGCGCGAATTCAGCTCAACCGATCCCAACAAACAAAACCTGCAAAAATGCATTCAAATGGCCGATTTCGTTTTCAGCAATGATGAAACCATTAAAAAACTGGAAAATAAGATCAGCACTATCATATCAACAATCAACAAAAAAAACAATGGCAATGACCTCGGTAAAAGATATTGTTTACGGACATAATCGATAGCTGAGTTACATCAATATTGAACGGTCAAATTAAACATAATGAGCGATAAGAACATGCCGGATAAAAACCCGCAAAAGCATATCCGCCCCACATGGGACGAATATTTCATGGAGCTGGCAAACAGTGCTGCCAAACGTGCTACCTGCGATCGGGGGCGGAGCGGCTGCATTATCGTCAGGAACAAACAGGTACTTGTTACGGGTTATGTGGGTTCTCCCATGGGATTGCCCCACTGTGACGATGTTGGCCATCTGCTGAAAAAGGTAACCCACGAAGACGGGAAAGTTACCCAGCATTGCGTGAGGACCGTACACGCCGAACAAAACGCTATTTGTCAGGCTGCACGTCTGGGTATTTCACTTGAAGGAGGTACGCTTTATTGCCGGATGACGCCTTGCAGAACCTGTGCAATGCTGATTATTAACTGTGGAATATCACGTGTTGTTTGCCAACGAAAATACCATGCAGGCACCGAATCGGAGGGGATGTTCAGGAAAGCAGGGGTTGAACTGGATTTTTTTAATAATGAGGTAGAATACTACGACAATCAATAAACCATGTAAAGTTAATAATTGGGTTTCTCCCCCCAGAAATTGGTATTTTCATCCGCATCCTCACCAAACACTTTGAAGCTGTGATCACCAATTACATAAGTACTTCTTTCGCCTGCAATTTGTGAAAACAACACCTCATATTCCTCACCCATTTCGAGCATCATGATCCGGGTGAATTTTTTATCCTCCTTTTCGACGATAAGGTCTGCGTGGCAGATCGGACAGTAAAAATCAGTGTGCTGTCCCTCTTCAATTTCAAATGCCGGGTGCTTTATTGCCCTATAATCTCCCAGGTCAGGGGTTAACAATATGATACCCCGATGGCCATTTTCATTCTCTGCTGAGAGAATAATTCTCTCGTTGATATACAACTGGCCATGACAAAATGGACAATGAAAATTCCGTTCCATAAGATGTTTTTTTTAGATCAATTATTTTTCCACATTCCTTGATTGACATCCAAAATTACAATGAATTGTTCAGTAACGCAAATCCAAAATCCGAAAAAAAGTTAAATGATCAGGAATACGGAAATATTATATTACAACAATAGGATGAAAATCAAGGGGAAATGAGGGATTTTATAAAAACTAATTACTCCCCCGAAAGCGGTTAATAATCTATTTGTGGAGATTTGTGGCACACCAATGTACGGCGTTAATAATAATTCCTATATCTTTGGAAATTCAAGAAATTAATTATAAAACGGGAGGGATACCATGAATTTGAAAGATGACAACCGTATCGTACTAACACTTGACGCAGGAGGAACAAATTTTGTATTTTCTGCCATACGGGGGGGTGAAGAAATTGTTAAACCGATCACACTACCTGCAGAGGCTACGAATCTAATTGATGTTCTTCAACGGATTATACAGGGATTTGAAGAGGTAAAATCAAGTTTAAAAGAAGATCCTGTTGCCATTAGTTTTGCCTTTCCAGGTCCTGCCGAATACCCGCTTGGAATTATAGGTGACCTTGAAAATTTACCCTATTTCAGGGGTGGGATTGCTTTAGGATCCATGCTGGAGGAAAAATTCGGACTGCCCGTTTATATCAACAACGACGGAGATTTGTTTGCATATGGTGAAGCCATTGGCGGATTATTGCCTGAAATCAATGCCAGATTAGAAGCGGGCGGAACTAACAAAAGATATAAAAATCTTTTTGGGGCAACCTTTGGAACCGGCTTTGGTGGCGGAATTGTAACCAACAACGAATTGTTTACGGGCGATAATTCTGCTCAGGGTGAGATCAACAGGATCAGAAATAAAGTTTACCCATTTTACAGTGTTGAAGAGTCGGTAACCATCAGGGGGGTAATGAAATCTTATTCACGTGATGCCAGAATTGATGAGGTGATCTGCCCCACCCCACAATCAATATTCGATATTGGTATGGGGCTGGTTGAAGGGAACAGGGAAGCCGCAAAAAAAGCATACAATAAACTTGCTATCGCCGCCGGTGACGCACTGGCCAACGCCATTACACTTATCGACGGAATAATTGTTCTGGGTGGTGGATTATCAGGTGCATGGCCGCTGTTCCTGCAAAATATGGTAAATGAAATGAACAAGCGGTTTGAACTCCCCAACGGTAAATATCTCGACAGGCTCGAAATAAAAGTGTACAATCTCGAAAATGATAAAGGGCTTGAGAAATTTGTTAAAGGCGAAACCCGTGAGATAAAAGTCCCATTCAGCGACAAAACCATAACCTACGACCCTGTTAAGCGGATAGGGGTTGGCATTACACGACTTGGTACTTCAAAAGCCACATCCATTGGGGCGTATGCTTTTGCTTTGAATGAGCTTGATAAGGGTAAATGATGATAGCTTGATGAATCTTTTCTTGATGAAAGCATAAATGTGGAATTGTTGCTGTCTTTTACTTCAAAATTTAAAAATAAAGCACTTGAGAAACGAGTAAAAACCCTATTACGTGTTTATAGCTTATGATTAACTCTTTCTTTTGACGCTGATTTGCGCTGATTTTTTATGATTGTTCAACAACTATGTTGTTGTGAAAAAAACTACGTTTTTTCTATCATAAACAATCTGTGTTAATCTGCATCCGAATTATTCTGGCTTGTCCAGGTCGGGAGGAATATTTATTTCCCGGAATTACTATTTGCTGAATTCATTAATGGGCTATAATTCATATTTATTACTCCGGGTCTTTTCCAGATTATCCATGAAAGAATATCATTACTTTTGCCCATTAGTAAAAAAAACACATGAAAGTATCCGGTTTCACCATCATCCGCAACGGTGTTAAATTCGACTACCCGTTCATCGAGTCCATCAGATCGGTTTTGCCCTTGTGTGATGAAATGATTGTTGCCGTGGGAAATTCTGAGGATGATACCCTTGAAATGGTGAGAAGCATCAATTCACCAAAGATCAGGATCATCCAGACAGTCTGGGACGACAATCTGCGAAAGGGTGGGCATGTGCTGGCCGTGGAAACCGACAAAGCCAAAGCTGCAATTTCAGAGGATACCGATTGGTGCATCTACATCCAGGCCGATGAGGTGTTGAACGAACAGAATTACCCGGCGATCCTGGAGTCCATGAAAAAAAATCTCGATAATAAACGTGTTGACGGATTGCTGTTTGACCATCTCAACTTCTACGGTTCCTATGATTTTATTGCCGATTCCAGGAAATGGCAATACAAACAGATCCGCGTTATCCGCAACAATCCACAAATTGCATCCTTCCGTGATGCGATTAGTTTTATGAAAAACGGCAAAAGGCTCCGTGTTAAAAAAATTAATGCGGCAGTGTATCATTATGGCTGGGTGAGGCATCCCAGATTCATGCAGGAAAAAATGGAGACCTTTAATAAAATGTGGCATGACGATGAATGGATGGCAGAGAACTTTAAAAAAGTGGACGAATTTGACTATTCAGGGATTGATTCATTGTCGCATTTTACCGGAACACATCCCGAAGTTATGAAGGGCCGTATCGCAAAAATGAACTGGGCGTTTTCGTTCGACCCCACAAAAGGCATCAACCTCTCACCCCGGCTCCGGTTTTTAAACTGGCTGGAAAAAAAGTACGGTATCGAGATCGGGAAATTTAAGACTTACAGGATTGTTAAGTGAAGAGTGACTAAAGTACTTAAAGTGAGCAGTAGTGACTACATTTTTTCAGCACAAGACTGAAAAAAACCGCTTTTGCGGGATATTCACCCCAGGCCATGCAGTTTTCACCAATGTTTGATAAAAAAAGTCATCATCTAATTGAACGAATTTAACGAATTAAAAT
>JABMQA010000259.1 GCA_013203545.1 Bacteroidota bacterium | reverse complement strand
TCACCGATCAGGCCAAGGCGTTTTCCAGCCAATTTCAGGATATTTTCCTTAGTCTTCATAAAAAGTTGCATATAGTTTCTGTCATCAATTTCATGAAGATCGAGAAGCAGGTTGCGTATTTTATTTTGATCCATCCAGGCCTTGACCTCGAGTGCGGCTGCGTGAGCATTGTTTTCTTCACAGGCAGCGAGCAGGTGAAGTTTATCCGGGTCAATACATGTAATGGCTTCCTGCTCCGATCCGCCACTTAAAAAAAACAGGATATCTGCAACAGATGAAGCATAATCAAATTTACTTTCGGGAAAATAACCGGAAAACTTTGCTTTCCCGACCCTGAAAAGCGAATCAGGGGCATCACGAAATGCCAAAAGTTTAATATTTATCATGATTTCAGGTTTTTTGACAAATGTAAACAATTTGGAAATTTGTAATACACCAAACATTCCATGGGGTGTAATACAAATTGCAGGCTACTTGTTTTTTCATAGTTTCCCGAATGTGCGGAAATGTGCCTTTAGGCACAAAATTTTCATGGGTATTTGTCAGGATTATTTAATTTTGAACGAAAGTTAGGGCTTATGGTTATTTTTACGATAAATGGAAAGCAAGAATCCTATGTCGGAAATCCGGATGCGACATTACTGAATTATCTCCGCGGGGATCTTGATATCACATCTGTTAAGGACGGATGTTCAGGGCAGGCAACGTGTGGCGCCTGCATGGTTGAAATCGATGGACGGCCCCGGTTATCCTGCTCCACAAAAATGAAATCCCTTCATGGCAAAACTGTGCTTACTGCCGAAGGAATCCCCGAAGGGATCAAGGGTATCATTGCCGGAGCACTTGTTGGTAAAGGGGCAGTTCAATGTGGGTTCTGTACACCAGGTATTCTTATGCGGACCAAAATTCTGTTTCAGGAAAACAATAAACCAACCCATGAGCAAATTAAAAAGGCCTTGCGTGGTAACCTGTGCAGGTGTACAGGCTATGTTAAAATAGTTGATGCCATTGGTCAGGCAGCTCTGGAGTTAGCTGAAACCGTAAAAACTGATAAATCAAAACCTACCGGTAAGATCGGTTCAAGGCATCCAAAATATAGGGCACATAAACTCGCCATAGGTGAGGAACTTTTCGTGAACGATATGAAATTTGATGGTATGCTGCATGCAGCGCTCAAATTCATCGATCATCCCAAGGTCAGGATCAGGCACCTGAACTTGCAAAAAGCAAGAGGCCTCGACGGTGTGGTTAAAATATGTACAACCCATGATATTCCAGGAAACAGGTTTACAGGATTAATTATCAGGGATTGGCCATTAATGATTGGTGAGAGGGAAACCACCAATTACATCGGGGATGTAGTGGCAGGCGTTGTGGCAACAAGTGCTGAAATTGCCCGAAAGGCGGTTCAGCTTATCGATGTGGAATATGAAATCCGGCATCCGGTAACTGATCCATTCGAGTCATTGTCAATCGAAACATGTCAGGTACACCCGGGTAGCAAGAATCTGATCGAAACCTGCGTAATCCATCATGGTAAGGTTGAAGAATCGTTTGAAAACGCATCATTTACCGCTGAAGGTTCTTTTGAGACACAACGTGTAGAACATGCCTACCTGGAAGTTGAATCCGCGCTGGCATTGCCGGAGGGTGATGGCCTGCGTTTGTATAGCCAGGGGCAGGGTGTTTATGTTGATAGAACACAACTGTCGCAACTTCTGGATATTCCTGAAGAGAAAGTAAAAATAACGCAGGTACAGACCGGCGGGGCTTTTGGTGGTAAAGAGGATCTTAGCGTACAGGGCCATGCATGTTTATATGCCTGGCTGTTGAAAAGGCCGGTGAAGTTGACCCTGACACGTGAGGAGTCGATAAGGATGCACCCCAAGCTCCACCCTGTCTGGATGAAAATGAAGATAGGGTGTGATGCGGATGGAAAGCTAACGGCATTATTTCTCGATGCTGTTGGTGATACAGGCGCCTACGCTTCGGTTGGTACCAAGGTAATGGAAAGGGTTGCCGGACATGCTACCGGCGCCTATTATTTTCCCAATGTGGATATCATGGCTAAAACGGTTTATACCAATAATATTCCATCCGGTGCAATGCGTGGATTTGGTGTAAACCAGGTAACATTTGCCCTGGAAAGCCTGATAGATGAACTGTGTGAAAAAGGAGGATTCGATCGTTGGCAGTTCCGGTGGGACAATGCACTGGTTGATGGGCTGGCTACTGCAACAGGGCAGATTCTCAAAAAAGGGGTAGGGGTAAGGAAAACCCTTGAAGCCGTAAAATCCGACTTTGTGAATGCTAAATATGCCGGATTGGCCTGTGGTATTAAAAATTCCGGTGTCGGGAATGGGATGATCGATGAAAGCCACGTTAGCATCCGGTTTAACGAAAATGGCCGCATTGTGATCAGCCATGGCTGGACAGAAATGGGGCAGGGGGTGCATACCATGGCTATCCAGGTATTTTGTAACGAAACTGGTATCTCGCCCGCTCTCGTTGATGTGAGGGTTGATACCGCCGAAAATTTGAAAACCGGGATGACTACCTCTTCGCGGGCAACAGCACTGATGGGTAATGCCGTTATTGATGCATGCAAGGGAATTGTTGATGATTTGAAAAGAAACTCACTGGGTCATCTCAAAGGCAAAAAGTATTTTGGAAAATATATTTGCGACTGGACCACAAAACCGGGTGCTGGTGATGAAAACCCGGTAACCCATTTTGCGTATGGATATGCAAGCCAGGTTGTGATTTTGAACGACGATGGCTCCATCCAAAAAGTGGTTGCAGCCCATGATGCCGGGAAGATTATGAATCCTATGCTGTTTGAAGGCCAGATTGAAGGTGCGGTACACATGGGCCTGGGATATGCGCTATCGGAAGAATTGCCTATGAAAGACGGTGTGCTTGTTTCGGATAAGCTGAAGGATTGTCATGTTTTGCGATCAGATGAAATGCCCGAAGTTGTGGTGAAGGGTGTTGAGGTTCACGATCCGGTTGGTCCTTACGGCGCCAAGGGTATTGGTGAGATTGGCCTGGTACCCACTGCCGCTGCGGTGGCCAATGCATATTATCAATTTGATAAAAAACGAAGGTATAAATTGCCTTTTGGTAGTAAAAAGGTGTAACGGTTGGTTTGTAATTATCTGTGTTGAGAACATGTAATTACTAAGGAGGTTGTTTTTTTATGAGAAGTGAAGTGGTTTGTCATTCCATAGTCATTGGTGGTCATTGATGGTCATTGGCAGTCATAACAAAAGTGAAGGAAAATGAGGCGAGGCAAATGACGGCGCAGCCAAATGACAACTTAATGACGGCACAGCCAAATGACAACTTAATGACAGCGCAGCCAAATGACAACTTAATGAC
>JABMQA010000258.1 GCA_013203545.1 Bacteroidota bacterium | reverse complement strand
TGCCTGGAGGTGGTGGTGGAAGAGCCGGCAGTGGTGGAGGAAAGCACGGCGGTGATGAGGGTGTAGATCAACACATGGCTTCACTACAAACCCTGACCGTCCCCATTGATGTCTGGATGAAACGAATTAAATTAAACGCCGAAAAATAACACTATGCGAATTGTGAAAATATTTTTTTTAGTAGCAATCTTTGCGCTCCCCTTTCAAAATATTTTTGGGCAGCAAAATGACGAAATTCTTATTTCAGGATCTTTTTACGGACAAACACGCAACATCATTTTGCAGCAGGTGGCCAGGGATTATAAACTCACATTGGATTATGACAAAACATGGTTGCCAGGGGGTTTGTTTCCCGGTAAGACCTTTAAAAATGTACCGATCAGCAGTTTTTTGGATCAGTTGTTGGGAAGCGGCCTGCATTATAGGGTTGTTGAAGAACGTGTTATAATCAGACCCAATGGTACCCGGATCGACTATGTTGCACCAAGCTATGAACGGAAATCTGATTTTACACTGACGGGAAAGGTTGTAGATGCCGAAAGCATGGAGTCGCTGCCCTTTGCGCAGGTATTGGTTGAAGGAACCAACAGGGGCACCGCTACAAACGTTGACGGCTATTTTACATTATTCAATGTGCCGGCCGATACATCTGTAATTATTTTAAGTTATGTAGGTTACAAGCTGAAGAAAGTGTTTCTGAGCCCTAAATTGGTAAGTAAAGGTTTGGCGGTAGAGATGGAGTCGCGGGCTGTGCAACTGGAAGAGGTGGAAATCATGGGTGAGCATGAAGAGTTGATGAGGATGGCCTCCAATACCGGTAAGATCAGCATGTCGCCAAAAAAGATAGAACAGCTTCCTGATATCGGCGAGAAGGATGTTTTCAGATCATTTCAACTATTGCCGGGCATTTCAGGCAGTAACGAAGCATCATCGGGATTGTATGTCAGGGGTGGCACCCCCGACCAGAACCTGATTTTGTACGATGGCTTCACCGTTTATCATGTCGATCACCTGTATGGCATGTTCAGTTCCTTTAATGCAAATGCTTTAAAAGACGTTAAGCTGAGCAAGGGAGGTTTCGAAGCCAAGTACGGTGGCCGTCTCTCCAGTGTGATGGAAGTTACAGGAAAGGATGGCAACCAGAACGAATTTAATGCCGGTGGAAGCATTAGCCTCATGAGTTTCAATGCCTTTATGGAGTTCCCGATGAGCGAAAAATGGACCGCCTTTTTCACAGCAAGGAGGTCGTTTCAAAGTAATTTTTACCAGGGTATCTTTAACCAGTTCAACGATAATACCAATCAATCAACTTCAGGCGAAATGCAGGGGCGTGTGAAAAGGTTCGCACAGCAAACACAGCCCAGCACCTATTTTTACGACTTAAACGGTAAGGTAACCTATCGCTCTACTGCGGGTGATATTCTTTCGTGGAGCATCTACAACGGACAGGACAACCTGGATAATTCGCGGGATATGAGCAGGTCATTTGGTGGGGCATCCCTGTCAAGTGAAATCAATGACCTGACAAGCTGGGGCAACTGGGGAACCAGTTTGAAATGGTCGAGAAAATGGAGTCAGAAATTGTATTCGAACTACCTGGTTTCGTATTCACGATACTACAGCAAGCGCGATATGACAAGATCAGGATCAAGGGTTCAGGATGATGAAGTAATAGAATTTAAAAATGGCCAGTACGAAAACAACTTCATGCATGATTTTTCTCTCAAACTCGACAATGAATATCAATTGAATGAGATTCACAAGCTGGGGTTTGGCCTTCAATCCACCTATTACCTGAACGATTACGAATTTACAATGAACGACACCCTGATTATTCAGGATCGTTATGATTCCCAGACACAGACATCACTTTATCTGCAGGATGATATCAGTCTATCCGGATTGATCAGCCTGAAACCGGGGATCAGGGGAACGTGGTATACAGGAACTAACAAAGCATACCTGGAACCAAGGTTGCAGGCAAATATCAATTTTACAGAGCGTTTGCGGTTGAAAGGGGCCTGGGGAATCTACTACCAGTTTGCAAACCGGATCATCCGCAATGACCTTCAATCTGGTAGCCGCGATTTCTGGGTTTTAGCTGATGATGTGGACATTCCTGTGGGCAGGGCCACCCATTACATTGCCGGATTGGAATATGAAACACCTTCGTACCTAGTCAGCGCCGAGGCTTTTTATAAACCCATGACAGGCCTGTCGGAGTACAGTTATTTGATGGTGAGTGGCTTTCAGACTTTTGATTACGATGAGTTCTTTTATGAAGGTACCGGTACATCAAAGGGTGTTGAGTTGCTTTTGCAGAAAAAATCAGGGAACTATGCCGGATGGCTCAGCTATACACTTAGCGATGTTACCTATGACTTTCCTGAGCTGAGCGATCAACCCTTTCCTGCCAATCATGATGTTAGCCATGAATTTAACTGGGTAAATACCTATAAATATAAAAAATGGGTGTTTGCACTCACATGGATATTCGCCACAGGCAAACCCTATACAGCACCTTCGGGAGGTTATGAATTGATCACACCGGACGGCACCACCGAGGATTTTATCACCATTGGTGAGAAAAACAGCCTGCGTCTACCGGATTACCACCGGCTGGATCTGTCAGCAACTTACAATTTTGATTTCGGAGGCAAAATGCATGGCAGCCTTGGCGCATCACTTTTTAATGTGTACAACAGGCAAAATGTATGGTACAAGGAATTTGAGATCATCGACAACTATCTGATCGAAACCGATGTGAACCTGTTGAGTATCACCCCGAATGTGACATTTACAATAAAATTGAAATAACCCTAAAATTAAAAAAGCATGTCATTTAATCGTAGTAATAATAAAATCAAAAGTATATTTCAAACTTTAGCGGCCCTTGGGATAATCCTGTTCTTCATGATCTCATGTGAGGAAACCTCCTCCGAATTTGATTACGAAGAATATCCGGTGGTTGAAGCATTTCTTATCCCCGGGCAACCGGTGGACCGAGTCCATGTTTTTAAAATCAATGATTTTGTTGATAGTATCAACAGTAATCTTGGAATTGGCGGGTTAAGTATTTGCCTGGTTGTTGATTCGATTGAATATATACTTACCGAAAAACAGGATTCAACAGGATATTATTGTTATCCGGGTGATGACCTCGAAAT
>JABMQA010000257.1 GCA_013203545.1 Bacteroidota bacterium | reverse complement strand
TGCTGCAACACGTTGCTCCAAAACATCCTGAGTCGGATTCATGAGCCTTGTATATATATTCCCGAGCTCTTTTAATGAAAACAGATTAGCTGCATGTTTAGTGTCTCTAAAAAGATAAGAGCTTGTCCTGTATATTGGCACACCTCGTGACAGAGTTTCCTCATCCACCTTATGGCCAGCATGCAGGGCCAATGTTTCAAATTTATATTGACTCATTCACATTCCTCCTCATTAATTATAAACACATTTCAACCTACATACCACACAGTGACACAACCAGGCAAACATATTCATTTTTTTGATCTAAAAATTCAATTTAAATTAGCCAACATGGAACAATAATGTCTGCATCATCATCATTTACCCTAAGGCAATTACGAAAATTCTTTATACGCATCGTACTATTAAAGAGGTACTTAAAAATATTTCCCTTACTTTTCATAATTATATCTAAAAAAATGGGGCATATGGCCAATCCTAACTAGTAAAAATACTTAACTATCTTAAAGATACTCTTTTAAACTAATTTTCACTCGGCTATTCCAGGGCAGAGACTGCATTCACAATAACTACATGACCGCAGGAATAAGGATTCATAGAAAGAATGAACCTTCCTACCTTGAAAAGTATACAAGTGGCACCCATATTGCTAATATATACTGATAATATGCAGGCAAACAACATTAACACTCTCAAAAAGGGGCATATACCCCTTTTCCTATGTATTCATTAATACAAAATAAAAGATATCGATTATTTGACCTCGCAAGGCAACTATATATGAAACGTATTTTTCTCTTTACTCTTCTTGTCTCTTTCCAGCTTTTTCTACTGCTGGGTGTGTGCCATGGGCAACAAGAAATCATCGAACAAAAACTGTCAGCCGATGGTGGCAGCAGCTTAGATAAATTCGGGGAAGCTGTTGCTATATCTGGCAACTTCGCCATTGTTGGCGCTTTTGGAGATAACGGCAGTAGTGAATCATCCGGGGCTGCCTTTATTCTCACTTATAACGGTTCAAGTTGGACACAAACTCAAAAACTTATCGCCAGTGACAGTGCCAGCTTATCCAAGTTCGGTCAATCAGTTGCGATATCAGGGGATTATATCATTATTGGTGCCTATGGTGACAACGGTAATGGCTCGTCTTCCGGTGCCGCATATATTTTTCATTATAACGGTACCAGTTGGGTAGAAATGCAGAAAATTACCGCCAATGATGGAACGAGTTGGAATAAGTTTGGTCAATCAGTCGCCATTTTTGGCAATACAGCAATCATTGGTGCATACGGTGATAATGATAAAGGTGAATCCGCCGGTGCTGCCTATGTTTTTCAATATAATGGTACCAATTGGATAGAATCGCAGAAACTTACAGCCTTTGATGGTGCAGCTTGGGACCAATTTGGTCAAGCAGTTGCTATATCGGGTGATTATGCTGTTATTGGAGCACACGGAGACAGCGACAATGGTCCACTCTCAGGTTCCGCATACATCTTTTCCTTTAACGGAAGCATCTGGACACAATATCAGAAAATTATAGCAAACGATGGCTCTCCCTGGGATCATTTTGGTCAATCTGTTTCAATCTCAGCTAATGTTACCATTATTGGGGCCTATAAAGACGATGATAAAGGTAAATTATCAGGGGCTGCATATGTTTTTTACAATGATGGCAACAACTGGTTATTCGAACAGAAATTGACAGCCAGTGACGGAGTGGCATCTGATTTCTTTGGGCATTCAGTTTCCATTTATGGTGATTACGCTATTATCGGTGCTTTTGGTGACGATGACAATGGAATACTCTCAGGCTCCGCCTATATTTTTTACTTTGATGGAACCAGTTGGATTCAAACTAAAAAGTTAACGGCAAATGATTCATCAGCTTCTGATTATTTTGGCAAATCTGTGTCCATATATGGCGACCACGCTTTTGTTGGAGCTTATGGAGATAATGTCAATGGTGAAACCTCCGGATCAACTTATTTCTATAGAAACTTCACAATTCCATTTCCCAAAATCACCCCTTCAAATGATACAAGCCGCGTAGTCTTTTTTGATGCTTCTCGATATACATGTGATGAAATTGTCATTGGCGCAGATGTTGGACAATCCTGTGATTATCAATGGAATTTTGGTGGTGCTGGTACTATAGTTGGAGGAAATGGTAATGATATTGTTGTTGTTCAATATGAATCTACAGGTATTTACGATATACTGCTTACCATGATTGAAAACAGTTCCGGTATTTTATCCAAAAATTTATATGGAAAAGCTACCGCAATAGACATTCTCTATCCTAATAAAACGGCTGATTTTACAACTGTGGTCTCCGGTGCAACTTGTACAATTAATAAAACTTTACCTGCTAATATTATTTCTGTAGAAATTTTCTGGGGTGACAGGGTCAGATCTACATTTAGTAATCCTCAAAATGATCTGATGGAACACACATACACTCGAATTGGTGCCAGCTATAATATTAGGATTAGAACAACTGATGATGAAGGTAACATACTAAATTATACCTTTTCTGATGATAACGACCTGGAAGTATATATCCCGAATTAATTTGAACCGGGATAACAAAAACATATAGCACAAATTTATTCCGACATCGAAACACTAGTGGAAAAAAATCTACAGTAAAATCGATTGCCGGGGAGTTGAGAATGGATAAATCCACAAATAGAACATACGGTAACTATATAATTTCCCTAACTGTATTGCTCTGTTTTTTCTTTGCACCAGTTTCAATAATTCAAGCGGCAGTCAATGGTTCTGTCTCAATTGACAATGCCAACCCTGCCCAAGGAACTCTTTTAACTGCGACAGTCTCGGATATTGACGGGGCTACCGGTGCCATCAGCTACCAGTGGAAAAGTAATACGATTAACATTCCCGGGGCCACCAATCAGACTTTCACAACCACCCAGACCGAGGTAGGTACTACCATTACAGTACAGGCAACCTATACTGATGATGTGGCTTCTCCAGAGAGTCCGCTGAGTGCTGCCACTGCTGCCGTTACCAATGTCAATGATTCACCAACCGGCACAGTTACCATTGACAATGCTTCTCCAACCCAAGGAAGCCTTTTAACTGCCAACAAT
>JABMQA010000256.1 GCA_013203545.1 Bacteroidota bacterium | reverse complement strand
GAATTCAATACAATGGACCGCTGTCTGTGGAATGGGAAGATAGTGGAATGGACCGGGAAGAGGGAGCCAGGGAAGCTTGCCAGTATGTTAAAAATGTTGATTTTAATCCTTCAAAAATTTCTTTCGATTCGGCTTTTGAGTAATAATCATTAAATATTAAACATTATGACAAATCAAATTAATGCGAAAAGATTATTTTTTGCAAGCTGCATTGCACTTATAGTAACTGCAATTTCATTTGCTCTTAGAGCAAGACTGGAAACTGTATTTGGCCCTGAGGGTTATGGATTAACTCAGGAACAAATCGGCTGGGCATTTGCTCCCGCTTTCTGGGGTTTTACACTAGCGATGTTTATTGGGGGCCCGCTTGTGGATTACCTTGGGATAAAACGAATCCTCTGGGCTGCCTTCATCTGTCATCTTATTGGAATAACGGTAACTATTCTTGCTCGTGATTTCTGGACATTATTCCTTGGAACCCTTGCAATAGGTATTGGAAACGGGATGGTTGAAGCTTCTCTTAATCCTATGATTGCCTCCATGTTCCCAAATAAAAAAGTAAAAATGCTTAACCGTTTTCATGTATGGTTCCCCGGTGGAATAGTAATAGGAGCTGTTCTTGGATACCTGATTATGGACAAGTTGAACCTGTACTGGCAAATATACGTTGCCATACTATTCATTCCATTAGTATTATACGGCATACTGTTTTTTGGGCAGAAAATGCCTGTCACTGAACGCGTTGAAATGGGTGTGTCTAATAAAAACATGTGGAAGGCAATTATCACTCCCTTGTTTCTTATTATGGGATTTTTAATGCTGTTTACTGCTTCTACAGAGTTAGGAACAAATCAACGTATAGAATCATTGCTTAAAGGCTCCGGAGTATCAGCTTTGCTGGTTTTGGCATTCATTAACGGAATAATGGCTATTGGACGTAGTTTTGCAGGTCCGATAGTGATGAAACTCAGTATCCGTGGATTGTTATTGTCTTCAGCAGTTTTTGCATTTCTTGGATTAATCTGGTTAAGCTATGCCCAGGGATATTCAATTTTTATTGCTGCAGCAGTATTTGCCATCGGAATTTGTTATTTCTGGCCAACAATGATCGCATTCGTTTCTGAAAATATTCCTGAAAGCGGGGCTCTGGGACTTTCTTTGATGGGAGGACTTGGATTTTTGGCCACAGCAATTGTATTGCCTATTATGGGGAAATTTATGGATTTATCAGGTTCGGGTTCTGAAACCTTGCGTTATATGGCAATACTGCCCGCATTTTTGATTATTGCTTTTGGATTGTTATATTTTACTCACAAGAAAAAATCCTGAACTGGATATTTTACTTTATTAATAAGGTGATTAATAAAATAATCGTTTAAAATAAAAAAAATGAACAAAATTAAACTGGGAATGATAGGAGGTGGTACTGGGGCATTTATCGGGGATGCCCACCGCCGTGCCTCCAGAATTTGTAATGATTACGAATTATTGGGAGGAGTTTTTGACGTGGATTATGAAAAAGGTAAAGAATTTGCAAAACTGGAAGGTATTGACCTCAATAGGTGTTATGCTTCCATAGATGAATTTATTGGAGGAGAGCTTGCACTGCCTGAAAAAGACCGGATACAGGTTGTTACAATTGTGACACCAAATTACCTGCATTACGAATTTGCAAAAAAACTTATAAAAAATAAATTCAATGTAATTTGTGAAAAGCCCGTTACTACCAGTGTGGAAGAGGCTGAAGATCTAAATCGACTTGTAGAAGAATACAAAGTTGTATTTTGCCTGACACATACCTATACTGGTTATCCTATGGTCCGACAAATGCGTGAACTTATTAAACAGGGCATTTTAGGCAAAATTCAACGCATTGATGCTCAGTACTATCAAGGATGGATTAATTCCATTATACATGGAAAAGATTCAAGGATCACCGGTGTCTGGCGATTGGAACCTAAATATGCCGGAGCCAGTAGTTGTATGGGCGACATAGGTATTCATGCTTTTAACCTGATTGAATATACAACCGGGCTAAAAGTTGAAAAGCTACTGGCGGATCTTAATAATGTTAAAAAAGATATAGTGCTTGACCTTGATGGAACTGTGCTGTTACGTTTTAAGGAAAACCTTCGCGGTGTCATTCGCGCTAGTCAGGTTGCAGGAGGGGAAGAAAACAACCTTTCCATTGCTGTGTATGGTTCTAATGCAAGTTTGAAATGGGAGCAGGAAAATCCAAATTATCTTTACCTTTTAAGTGATGATAAACCCATTCAGATATACAAACCAGCCCATGCTTTCAACTCCGGTTTTGCTGAAATAAGTCATGTTATGCCTTCCGGACATCCTGAAGGGATATATGAAGCTTATGGAAATATTTATAAAGGTACCGCTAAGGCTATTAGAGGTGAAGAATATTTCGACGGAGAATTCCCAACAATCTCCGATGGTGTGAGAGGAATGAAATTTATTGAAGGTGTAGTAAAATCGAATAAGGAAGGTAATACCTGGGTTGATTTGTGATTACAGAGTTTGGGGGGAAATAGAGAAAGTGGAATAAATGGCAACTGAATTGAAAAATCAGGCTATCTCGTGACCTGAAACTTGAATTATTTAATTATTTGTATGTTATGATATCCCTGATAATACCAATTTACAATGAAGAATCTTTAATTGATGAACTTATTGAAAGATCAATTAAGGTTTTATCAGAAATATCGGATCACTTTGAAATAATTTTTATCGACGATGGCAGTCAGGATGGCTCCATGAAAAAGCTTCTTCAACATCGTGATAAGGAAAAACGGATTAAAATTCTTTCCCTTTCTAGAAATTTTGGTCATCAGGCTGCATTAACTGCAGGATTAGAATATGTTAAGGGGGATTACATTGCCATGATGGATGGTGATCTGCAAGATCCTCCGGAACTGATCAAAGAAATGTATGAAAAATTGAAAACGAGGAAATACGACGTCATTAATGGTAAAAGAATACTAAGAAAGGAAAATATCAGAAGAAGAATGTTGATATATATTTTTCATAAATTATTTAAAAGGTTATCCGGGCTAAAGGAAATTGAAAATATAGGAAATTTCTCAATGCTGAACAGGAATGCTCTGAATGGCTTGCTTGCATTAAAAGAAAAAATTAGATATCTGCCCGGATTACGATCTTTTGTTGGGTTTTCACAGGGAAATATTGAATATGTTCGTGAAAAAAGGAAAAATGGGAAACCTAAAATGAACATCTGGAAATTGTGGGCGCTTGGATCAGATGCTATTTTTTCCTTTTCAAAAACCCCACTTAGAATTTGTCTTTTCCTGGGACTTTTCGGTATTGTTGTTTTTCTCCTTGCCGGTATTTATGTATTGATCGCCAAAATATTCGGATTTGCATTATTGGGATGGTCGTTTACCTTGTTAAGCATATATTTCTTTGGCTCAATCCAGCTAACTTTTCTGGGGGTACTTGGAGAATATGTATTCAGGACTTATAAGGAATCACAAAACAGGCCTCTTTATCTGGTAAAGGAATTTTATGATGATTAATTGTAAGCGAAAAAGATTTATGCATCGCCTAGTAAAAAAATATCTAAACTTTAAAACCGCTTTTTTTTTCTTGTCTTTGTTTCTTTTTATTCTTTTGCCACTATTGAGTCTTGATGCGGGAATTTCAGGTGATGAAGAACTGCACTTCTCCCAATCAGAAAAAGTAATCAACTACATGGAATCCTGGGGAAAAGATAAATCTGCTCTCCATACTTCAACAACACATTTAAAATACTATGGCCAGTTTTTTGACAATGCAACTACTATTTTTATTAAATGGTTGAACATTGAAGATATTTATCAATTCCGGCATGTTGCAAATTCCATAGCAGGTTGGGGGACGATTTTTTTAAGTGGGCTTCTGGCAGTTTTTATTGCAGGTTACAGGACAGGTTTTTTAACACTTTTATTGTTTATGGTCTCTTCGAGATTTTTGGGCCATACCTGGAATAACCTAAAAGATATTCCTTTTGCTTTGGGCTATATAGCCACAATATATTTTATTTTTCTGGTAATAAAAAAATTACCTAAACTTTCCCTGAAATATGTCCTTCTTCTGATCCTTGGATTGGCTTTCACTATTGGAATCCGGTCAGGGGGAATTATTTTAATCTGTTATTTGTTTCTTTTTACTGGATTATACCTTGTTAGTAACTATATCGGAAGACAAAAATGGATTACCTCAAAAACCATTTTAAATTCTTTCCTGGTTATATTGATAATATCTGTTTTGGGATATTCATTAGGACTGATTCTGTGGCCATTTGGACTTGAAGAACCGTTAAAAAATCCATGGTTGTCTTACAAAGCAATGGCACAATTTCCCACTACTTTACGGCAAATTTTTGAAGGATCGGTCTGGTGGTCTGACCAATTACCATGGTATTACCTTATTAAATATATGGCAATATCCATTCCAACTATTGTTATAGCAGGGCTCCTGATTTTTGCGGTTTCTACAAAAAAAATATTTAAAAGTCAACAATGGATATTTATTTTTTTTCTCGAATTTTCATTTTTGTTTCCATTATTTTTCATAATACTTGGTAATTCAAATGTGTATGGTGGATGGAGACATATAATTTTTTTATATCCCCCGTTTGTTATTCTGTCTGCCCTCGGGTATAATTGGATTATCAATAATTTTCAGTCTTTGAAATACAAAATAGCACTGCTTATTGCTTTCCTTGTTTTATGTATTCACCCGGTAAAATTTATTATTAAAAACCATCCATACGAGTATTTGTATTTTAATGAATGGATTGGGGGCTTAAAAGGAGCTTATGGTAATTATGAAACCGATTACTATTTCCATACTATCCGTGAAGCCTCCGGATGGTTGCAGAACCATATTGAAGAAACCAATCTTTTAAATGAGAACAAAATAAAGGTTGCTTCAAATTTCCCTGTATCCTGGTTATTTAGACATTCGCAGGATAGGATTTCAACACAGTATATAAAGTACTATTCACGTGGGAATTACGATTGGGATTTCGCTATAATTGCTAATGCTTATGTTCATCCTTTTCAATTGAAAAACAATATTTGGCCCCCGGAGAATACAATTCATACAATCAACATAAATGGTGTGCCTGTATGTGCAATTCTTGAAAGAAAAACCAAAGAAGATTATGAGGGTTATCTGGCTCTGAAAAAGAAAAATTTTGATCAGGCACTTTTTTTATTAAAAAGAGCCATAAAGATGAATCCAGGAAATGAGTCGGTTTATATAAACCTTTCGATAGCTTATCTTAATTCAGGTAATGTGGATGCAGCAAAAAAATATCTAAATAAATGTCTGGAAATTTATCCTGAATATGAAGTGGCTATTTATCAATTGGCTAAAATTCAACATATTGATGGTCAAACTAATGAAGCAATTAAATTATATGTAAGAAATCTTGAATATAATTACAAACATTTTCCTTCATATGTCGGTCTTGCCATGGTTTATTTTGACACAGGAAATAATCAACTTGCTGTCAAAAACCTAAAAAGATGTATTGGAATAAATCCCGGATATAAACCAGCATTAATTACACTGGGAAATTATTATAAGAAGACAGGAAAAAGCGAATTGGCAAAAAGATATTTGAACTACACCAAAGAAAATTTATAATGAATTGAAGTTATCCTAAAATAAAATTTAGTAATTATTCAGTATCTTAAGTTTGAAATGCCTGGAATAGCTAATCTCATTATACTTTATATTTTTAAGTCGGCAATTTTCAGTCGGCAGGAGGCAAACTAAAGACCAGGTTATTTATACCTGGACAAACTTGGTATTCAGTGTTTTCTATATCTGAAAAAGAAATCTTACCTGCGAAACGGACTCCATACAGACGTTTAGGATATCTTTCACCAATATTTTTGAACAAACAGATCCTGTAGATTTTCATATCTGAGTGATCAAAGAATATATTACATCTTTAGTAAATTTCTTGATACCGTGATAAATATCCATTGCAAGAATAAATGTTGATTGTGGACTTTAAACGGCCGACTGATTAGTTAAAATATTACACCTGTTTTTTTCCCTTCATTAAAAATAGTTTATTAACTTTTTCGTTTTTTTGCGATAACTTTGAGTATTTTTGTTGTTTATTCAAGAAAATTTGCTCTTTAGAAAATTTCTTGGGGAGAATTTTAAAAACGGTTTATTTAACTTATAATTTTGAGTCCACTCCGAAAAGTCCCTTGAGTAAACTTGATTAATATTAATTACAACAAATTTGTTCATAAAATTGTTAATAAAAACATTCATATAAATCTAGATATCAATAGGATAAGATACTTTTTTTACTTATCTTTTGAGCATTAATCAATATGAATAGAATATGTTTAAAGAATCCAACAAAGAACCACAGTTTGATCTTTTCGGGGGTGTTCACTCTCTTCTTGAAGATGGCTCACTTAAACAGTACAACAACGATAGCCATTGGCACAACCAATTCCGTAAACAGATAGTATCCTGTATTGATGAAACAGAATTCAAGGTGCTTTTCAACGAGCATACAGGGGCCCCAAACTCATCAATATCATTGCTTGTTAGTATGATGATACTTAAGGAAGCCTTTGACTGGAGTGATTCCCAGCTATTTGAGCAATGCAGATTTAACTTACTTGTCCGTGGCGCCCTCGGGTTATTTAATCTGAATGATGCATTACCAGCCGGGTCT
>JABMQA010000255.1 GCA_013203545.1 Bacteroidota bacterium | reverse complement strand
TCATCGGTCAGGGTTTTGCGGATCAGTTTGCCATCCGGGTTGTAATGGTATTCGATGGTATCTGTTGTGTTATCAAGGTAGTGGATATATTCCCTGATAACTTTGCCATCGTTATCTCTTTCGAAGGTGAGCTTTTCTTCCAACTCATCCGTTTCGCTGTAGGTTTCCTCAAGGATCAATCTACCTTGCTCATCGTATTGATAGACCACTTTTCCGGTCATTTCCCCAAAGTCATCATATTTAATATCTTCCAGAACATTTCCCGATTCATCGTATTTTGTTTCTGTGTGGCTGATTTTGGGCATTTGCCTGTAATCATCAAATTCACCTTCCGGCGGTACATCAATTCGGAATACATGGCTCGATTTTATCTTCTTGTTCATATTCAAAGATTTTTTGATAATCATATCTGAATTACTACTTTTGCACTTTGCAATATTAAATATATTCATCAACATACTCAAAACATTATCTCAATGAAAAACTTTATCTTTTTATTATTTATCTCAGCAGGAATACTTATGATGCAAAGCTGCAACCAACACGAAAAACTCAATTATCCGGTCACAAATAAGACGGACGTTAGCGACGACTACCATGGCACTGTAATAGCTGACCCATATCGCTGGCTTGAAAATGATACCTCTGCCGAAACCGAAGCCTGGGTGCAGGAGGAAAACAAGGTAACGTTTGATTACCTCGCTAAAATTCCTTTCAGGGATCAGATCAGGAACAGGCTGACTGAGATATGGGATTACCCGAAATACAGTGTGACGTTTAAAAAAGGCGACCGCTATTTTTATTTCAAGAATGACGGAATGCAAAATCAAAGTGTACTTTACGTTCAGGAAAGTCTGGATGATGAACCACGTGTTTTGCTCGATCCCAATAAATTGTCGGATGATGGTACGGTGGCATTGGCCAATTATGATGTTTCAAGGGATGGAAAATACCTTGCATACGGAATAGCCAGGGATGGATCGGACTGGAATGAGATATATGTGATGGAAGTGGAATCAGGGAACAAATTTGATGACCACCTGGAATGGATTAAATTTTCTGGAATTTCATGGAAGGATGATGGATTTTATTACAGTCGTTACGATGAGCCAAAAGGTAGCGAACTCTCCGTAAAAAACGAATTTCATAAGGTATATTACCACAAGGTCGGAACGGGCCAATCGGCTGATAAATTGATTTTTGAGAACAAAAACTATCCACAAAGAAACTATCATGCCGGTGTAACCGACGACGAGCGTTTCCTCATCCTTTATGAAACCGAAAGCACAACCGGCAATTCGCTATACTATAAAGATCTTACAAAACGAAATACCGGATTCAAGGCAATCGTGGAAGGTTTTGATAATGATTATGGTGTGATCGATGATGTTGACGGCAAGCTACTGGTAAAAACAAATTACAATGCACCAAAGTACCAGCTCATCCAAATTAATCCTGCCAAACCACAGCCTGCGAACTGGAAAACCATTTTACCTGAACAGGAAGAGGTGCTTGAAGGAATTTCGCTGGTGGGCGGTAAAATCGTGGCGGAATACATGAAGGACGCCACCAGCAAGGCATTCATTTACGATATGAAAGGTAATAAACTTGATGATCTGAAACTTCCCGGCATAGGTACCATGAGTGGGTTTAATGGTGAGAAGGATGAAAACATCGCATTTTACAGTTACACCTCCTTCACCTTCCCGTCTGCCATTTACAAATATGACATTGAAAAGAACGAATCTACGGTTTACCGTGAGCCCCAGATAGATTTTGATGCATCGGCATATGAAACAAAACAGGTATTTTATGAAAGTAAAGATGGGACAAAGGTGCCGATGTTTATCGTACATAAAAAGGGAATCGAACTCGATGGAAAGAATCCAACCCTGCTTTATGGCTATGGAGGATTTAATATCAGCCTAACACCTGGTTTCAGCATCAC
Source organism: Bacteroidota bacterium (assembly GCA_013203545.1). GTDB lineage: Bacteria > Bacteroidota > Bacteroidia > Bacteroidales > 4484-276 > JABMQA01. The sequence continues at coordinate 2,637 of JABMQA010000255.1, read as the reverse complement.
AAGGCTTATCTTGTTGGAACAGGGTGGTGTTTTTGCCATGCCCAACATAAGGGGAGGTGGAGAATACGGCGAGGAGTGGCATATGGCCGGAACAAAGGAAAAAAAGCAGAATGTGTTTGACGATTTCATTGCCGCCGCAGAGTACCTGATCGACAATGGTTACACCTCACCTGATTACCTGGCGATGCAGGGTGGCTCCAATGGAGGTACACTGGTTGGCGCGATAATGACCCAGCGTCCGGATCTGCTAAAAGTTGCTTTTCCTGCTGTTGGTGTTATGGACATGTTGCGTTATCATATGTTCACCATTGGGTGGGCTTGGGCCAGTGATTACGGGCGCAGCGATAATCCCGACGACTTTAGCTACCTGGTTGCCTATTCACCGCTTCACAATATCAGGCCGGATGTTTGTTATCCTGCCACACTTGTTACCACAGCCGATCATGACGACAGGGTGGTTCCAGCACACTCATTTAAGTTTATGGCTACACTACAGGAATACCAGGCTTGCTACAACCCGGTTTTGATCCGCGTCGAAACCAAGGCCGGCCATGGCACCGGAAAACCCACTGCTAAAGTAATCGACGAATATGCCGATGTTTATGCATTTATGTTTTACAATATGGGATTTACACCTACCTACGCTATAAAAGAATAATCTATAGTCGAAGTTAAAAACTGTTAACCGGCCTGAACAAGGCCGGTTTTTTTTTGTTTGATAAAGTAAAGTAGTACCTTAATAAGGTTAAGTACGGATTGTTAACTTTTCACAATCTTTTAATATAATAATGATTAACATTAAATCTTAATTATCATGAAAACACTTTACAAATTTATTCCATTGTTTTTAATTCCGGTCGCCATTATTTTCATGGCATACAGTACCGGTTCACCGGGTGGGAAAACAGGATCGCCGGGCGATAACGGAAATAATTGCACACAATGTCATTCAGGAACACCCCAGAATGCAAGTAATTGGATAACAACCAATATTCCGGGAAATGGTTATGTAGGTGGGGAAACCTATACCATTACTGCAATCGGGACACATTCCGGGGTTGTTAAATTTGGTTCCGAGGTAACAGCTGAGGATGAGTCAGGTAATAAAGTCGGAACGTTTATCATAACCAATGCAAGTCAAAACAAATTTACGAATGGTAATGCTGCCGTAACACACACCTCGGGAGGTACAACTCCTTCGGGAAATACCAAGGAATGGATGTTTGACTGGACAGCCCCTGAAGGCTCAACTGGTGAGGTTACATTCTATGGCGCATTCAATGCTGCCAATGGCAATGGTGGCACAACCGGCGATGTGATCTACCTTACCTCGCTCACCGTAGGGCCGGATGTGACAGGCATTAACGATATTGCCAACAGCTTTAGGTTTTATCCCAACCCAAGCACCGGTGTTGTAAACTTCGAATTGCCAGGTAATGAAAAGGTATCTGAAATAGTCATTTACAACAACAATGGTCAGATGGTTAAGCATGTTGACATGGCCTATGATTTCAGGCAGGTGGATTTGGGTAATCTAACCAAAGGCATCTATTTTGTTAAGATTGCCGGTGATGAATCCACAGGAATGCAGAAGCTGGTGATAAACTAAACATTATAATCCCAATTCATCACTGATCCCCCGCATGGCGGTAAGGCTCAGTTCAATGAACTCATCCAGTGGAATGCCGGCTTGTTCACACTCTCGGATTTTATCGCGGTCCACCGAAGCGGCAAAAGCCTTTGCCTTCATCCGTTTGCTAACAGATTTGGGTTTTACGCTGGCCAGTTTTTTATCTGGATAAACCAGGGTGGTAGCGATGATCAGCCCGGTTATGGTTTCGCCGGCCGCCAGCGCGTGGTGAAATACTTTTGTCCGCAGAATATCGGTGGCCTCTTCATTATGCAGTTTAATGGCTTCGATCTCTTCAGGGTCAATTCCCAGCCCCTCCAGGATCCTTGCAGTTTCAAGACCATGGATTTTTGGATCGGCATTTACCTTTTCAACATCCAGATCGTGCAGCAGACCTGCCAATGCCCATTGTTCTTCATCCTGTCCTAATTTTTTGGCTGCCGCCTTTAACACTGCCTCCGAAGCATAGCAATGCTTAAGCATATTTTCATTTTGAATGTATTCGTGCAAAAGGGCCAGGGCTTCTTCTCTTTTCATACTAAATATTTTTTTGCGATCAAAATTACGAAATTCCGGTAAACTGTGTCCGATGGATTGGTGCACTTTAACTATCTTTGGAAATCAATTATTTTAGTTATGGCAAAAGCACTATTCAAAGAGCAACAAAAATTCAGGCAAAAATGGATCATTGCCATTATTGGCATTCCCCTGGCCATTTCACTTTGGGCGATCACTCAACAACTTATACTTGATAAACCTTACGGGGACAATCCCGTTAGCGACCTGAGCCTGGTATTATTTTTAGTCGTGCCCTTAATCATTTTATCCCTATTTTTCAGCCTGACCCTGCATACCCGGATCAGCAGTGAAGGTATTTTTTACAAATTTTCTCCCATCATCCGAAAAGACCGGAAGCTTGAATGGGAGGATATTGAAAAGGTTTATGTTAGAAAATACAAACCCATCCGGGAATACGGGGGATGGGGGTTCAGAACCGGAAGGAGCGG
>JABMQA010000254.1 GCA_013203545.1 Bacteroidota bacterium | reverse complement strand
TGGGTGCCCTTTCTGAGGGAACTCTGGTCGAGTGCCGAGCAGCAACAGAATTACCTGATGGGAGTTCCGGAAGGGGCCGACCTGGGGATTACACCCCTATCTGATCCCAAAAATCATTACCTTATTATTAATGGTGAGTCCGAATTGTTATCGGATGGAACCCTGGAAGGTAGTTTTACCATAAAAGGCGAAGGCCAGACAGACGCCTCTGTGAGAAGAATTTTTACCAGGGACTACAAATCGGAATGGAAAGAAAATGTTGAACGGGAGCTTTTACGGATCAACCCAAGGGCTAAAGTCGTTGAAATGGATTATGGTGATGATCCGATGGACTATCAATCCGGGCCCATAAAAATGAAGATCAGTTACAAAATTCCCGGTTATGCATTTACTGGAAATAATATGCTGGCCTTCGTCCCCCTGGTTGCTAATAATTTGTTCATTTCAGCAATGCCTCACCTATACATAGATACCGATATTAAAGATAGGAAATACAACTTCAGGGATCGTTGCAGCAGGTTTGTCGATCTCACCGAAACCATTACAATACCTGAGGGCTTTGGCGCAATCGAACCGGTTTTTTCAACGTCAGTGGAGGGTAAAGAAGTAAATTATCAAGGTGGATATCACCAGGATGGTAATAAAATTATTATGGATCAGGAAATTACGCTTTCCAAAAGAATCTACGAGCCGGAAGACTGGTGCAAAATGCGGGAGGTAATCCTGGCCCAAAAAACCATTCAGGAAAAGCCAATAATCCTGGTAAAACAATAAATCAACAAGAATTAATCATTTAATGAATTTGTGATGAAAAAAATAATTATTTCTCTGATATATATTTCCTTATTGCCGGGTTTTGTCTATTCACAGTATGACAACGCAGATGCGGTTTTTGAAAAAATTGTGAAAGAGTACACCCTCAATGACGATGGTTCGATGGATTTTCATTACCACAAACAACTGAAATTACAAAGCTATCTTTCATTTAACCGGCTTTATGGTGAGACCTTTATTATATTCGACCCGGAATATCAAAAGTTAGCAATCAATAACGCCTATACCATCATGGCGGATGGAACGAAGATTACCACCCCAAAAAATGCATTTAATGAGGTTTTGCCCCGTGCAGCAGCTCATTCGGCCAGTTTTAATCATTTACGTGAGATGGTGGTAACTCACACAGCCCTCGAAATAGGGGCAACAATTTTTCTGGACTATAATTTATCGACAGAAAAAGGCTTCCTGCCAGCACTCATGGGAAATGAAGTTATCGAGGAACCTTCTCCGGTTGAAGAGATGAAAATTGTTGTGAGGGTGCCGGTGACAGTTGAATTGTACCATAAAATGTTTAATCTTCGAACGGCACCTGAAATCATCGTTCAGGGAAGTCAGAAAATTTATACCTGGGTATTCAAAGGGATTGAGGCTTCGGCAAAGGAGTCGCACAGGGATGATTACCTGCAGGAAATTCCACGCCTTACCTTCAGCACTGATGATACCGAAAAGGTTGTGGACTGGTTATTAAATCAGACGGCGTTTGACTATGAAATCGACGATAACATGCAAGCATTTGTTACAGCTGTTGTTGACAAGGAACAGGGTGAAATTAAAACGATGCTGGAAATTCAAAAAGAGGTTGTAAACTATATATCCCTCGACAGGATTAACCCCGTTTACAACGGATTTAGGGTCAGGGCCCCGGTTCAGGTATGGCAAAGCAATGACGGTAACCAACTGGAAAAAGCCATCCTATTGTGTGCGCTTTTACAACACGCAAAATTCAATGCCATTCCTGTACTGGTTGGGCCAAAATATTTTTTTGATGAAAAAGTCGGAAACCTGCTGATATTCGGGGAAATTTTGGTGATGGTAAGCACAAAAAACCAGGGCGATGTGATCATTTCCCCCACTAAGGAATCTGATATCAACCTTAAACACCTTCTTGGAAACGATATCCTGATCCCCTTACGTAAAAATAGAGGAATTGATATGCTTAAGCCATCATCCGGGAAAAACTCCATTGAAATGATTGCAGCATTTGCATCAGAAGATATCTCCACAATTAATGGAAAAATCGACCTGGAATTGTTAAATGCAACAAATCCTTACTTCGCATTTATCGAGGATTCAGGATATGTAAAGAAAATGTTCAGGCAGGGAGTTAGCGCTAATGACACTGAAAAGTCCTCCATACCAAGTTCCAATGAAGCCAAAACTACTTTAGAAATATCAGTCTCAGGTACAGATCCCTTTACTGAATCACATGGTTATTATTATTGGAATATGCCTGTACTAAAAAATGGATTTGAAAGCTGGCATATCAGTTATCCTGAGCCGGAAAGAACATCAGTATTTGAAATTCCATTTCCAATTGAAGAAATTTATGAGTTTAGCTTTGAAATACCGGAACCCTACGAGTTTGTTAATTTAAAAATTAACGACCAAATAAAAAATAAGGCAGGCTCTGTAGTGATCCAGATTATGCCAAAAGATTATATCGTTAAAGTTAAAAGGGAGTTAAAAATATCAAAAAATTACATTGACCCGGAAATGTTCGATGATTTTCGCGAACTGGTAAATGCCTGGCTTGATAAAAATAACCGTATTCTTGTTTTTAAAAAGGCACAATAAACGCTATTCCGATGGTCTATTTGCAGGAGATAAAATAAATTTATTTCCTGTTTTTTTTGTTTTTTGATACTGTTTTATCACTAAAGGTTAAAATATTTTAACCATTCCCCTTCAGACCACCTCCCAGAAGCCTTTATCCATAGGCTTTTAAGATTTATTTAGAATTAGATTAAATAATATTACCGAACTGTTACTATATTTGCCGGTGTGATTTTTTAATGAAATAAACAATAGCTATGGGAACACTAGAATTTAATAAACAACTGACCAACCTTCAGGATAACCTAAAATATTTTGCCACCACATTAACTCAAAATGAAGAGGACGCAAAGGATCTTGTACAGGAAACTTACCTGAAGGCATTGACGTACCGGGATAAGTTTGAAACCGATACAAATCTCAAAGCCTGGACGTATACTATAATGAAGAACACATTTATCAACAATTACAGGAGAAATAGTAAAGTGAGTATGATTGTTGATTCAACTGCGGATCTTTACTATTTGAATACCAACAAAATGTCGGCTGAAGCCTCACCAGAATCATCTTTAACTCACAAAGAAGTTAGTCAGGTGGTAAACAACCTTGAGGATGAACATCGTGTGCCGTTCAAAATGCACCATGAAGGGTTCAAGTACAAAGAAATCGCTGCACATCTGGATCTTTCAATCGGTACAGTTAAAAGCCGGATCTTTTTCAGTCGGAAAAAACTGATAAAAGCATTGGGGGACTATTAGTAAACATTACCAAATTTATGCTACCGAGCCCGAATAGTTTCTATACGGGCTTTTATTTTGCTAATTCCCAAAAGCTTTACAAATCATTGTTCAAAACAATCACTATTTTATGAATTCAATACGTGTGCTGATGTAAATTTGTTTGGGGTGAAAGGTAAATTTGTACATTTGTCATCTGTTATAATGAGACGCAAATCAGGCAGAACAACCAATATCATTTACGATTACATTGATGAACGGAAACATTAAATAAATGGGCTCACTGGGAACAAACGGAAAAACTAAGAAAGATTTTCTACTGGAAATGGCAAGGGAAAATGAGATGGATGGCTACGAAAAAATGGATTTAT
>JABMQA010000253.1 GCA_013203545.1 Bacteroidota bacterium | reverse complement strand
CCATCCCTGGAAGATTTGAAATCAGGCTCTCCACCATTTCCGAAAATTTATTTCAGTATTAATGATGATATCATTTCGAGGGATGGCATCCCTGCCGTTGGGTTTTCAAGTTTGATTAACCCTGTCAGGGTTTTTGCCAAAGGCATCCCTTCAGGAAAACCCTGACAGGGTTGAATATATCATAAAAAATCTGCGTTTATTTGGGCCCACGCAACACTATATCTTCTGTTCCTTCCATCTGCCTCTCCTGAAAAGGATAAATGCAAAAATTGTCAGCAATATTTCAGAAAATACAATGGCAAAAAATACACCTTGCTCATCCATTCCGAACGGGATAGCCAGAACATATGCCAGGGGTATCTCAACCAACCAGAAGCAAACCAGGTTGATATATGTTGGTGTACGGGTATCCCCTGCCCCATTAAAGGCATTAACCAACACCATTCCGAATCCATAGAAAATAAAACCACTACTGATAATCTGTAGACATCTGGCTCCTGTTTCAACAACCGCCGGAACATTTATAAACAGTTTTATAAAAAATGTTGGCTCCAGAATAAACACCATTCCGATCAATCCCAACAATACCAGGTTTACTTTACCTGTAAACCAAACCGATCTCTCTGCACGTTCGGGTTTTTCAGCACCGAGGTTTTGACCAACAAGTGTTGAGGCTGCATTGCTGATACCCAGTGAAGGCAACAGTGAAAAAATCACGATACGGATCGCAATGGTGTAACCGGCAACAACTTCATTTCCAAATTCCGATATTATGCGTACCATACCAATCCAACTTGAGGTAGCAATAATAGACTGGCCAATTCCTCCCAATGAAATTCTGATCAGTTTTACAAGCAACACAAAATCAATCTTTAGTTTTGAAATTTGAAGCTTGATCCTGCCATTTCCATAAAACAAAATATAGACTTGATACAATACAGCGATTCCTCTGCCGGTGGTTGTAGCTATTGCAGCACCTGCAATTCCAAAGGCAGGAACAGGGCCCCATCCAAAAATCAGCAATGGATCCAGAATCAGGTTAATAATGTTTGCAAGCCAGAGCACACGCATTGAAATTGCAGGATCGCCGGCACTTCTGAAAATAGCATTAATAATGAATAACAGCATGATAACCACGTTTCCGCCAAGCATGACCGAAGTATAAACAGAAAATTCATTTGCAACTTCGGCCGAAACGCCCATCAAAACAAGCATATCCGAGGCGAAAATTGCTCCCGGAAAGGCTATTAACAACGACACCAGAAATCCGGCAACAATTCCCTGATAGGCAGAACTGGCCGCCTCGTCCCTTTTTTTCTCACCAATCCGTCGTGCAACCAGGGCAGCAGTGGCCATGCTTAATCCAACTGCAATAGCATAAACAATAAAAATCAATGATTCGGTAATCCCTACGGTGGCTATGGCATCGGCCCCAAGGCGTGATACAAACCAGATATCAACAATGGCAAATATCGACTCCATGATCATTTCGAGAACCATGGGGATGGAAAGCAGAAATATGGCGCGACTCAAGCTGCCGCTGGTAAAATCCTGATCGGAACCGGTAACGGACTCCCGTAGGTCCCTGAAAATTGGCTTAAGTTTTTTTAATTTAAATAACTGTGACTGTATTTTTTGTAATCTTATATGTTTCATCTTCGTTTTCGCTTTTGTAAATAACTGAATAACTTATCTTTCCAATTTGAATTGAAATTGAAAATGGTTGTTACAGGCACACGCACAAGCGCATCATTTTTAGTAATTGTTGATAACATAATTTGTCCTCCGTAAAATTTAATGAATTAATAAAATGAATTGAAAACCAGAGAGAATCCTCTGAATATTTTATACTAACACCGGGAAAGAAATACTCCGGCTGTTGTTAGCAAGCGGTCACGACTGGAAGAATAATAAAACGCATAGCGTGGTTTGATTGATGTTTTGCAAAAGTAAATGGTTTTTTTCTAAATACGTAGGGATTTTTTTCTTTTTTTTTATTCAGGACACACAAATTACACAACTACCCAACACTTGCTGACAATTATTTATGATAACCAACCACACCTCATATAAAAGAAGTAAGTTATTTAAAACTAAGAGTCTGAATCCAAAATTTGAAAATACTCAGGCTTATTCTTATTCTTAGAAAATTACTTTATTAACATCCTGACAGGTGTCCCGGACTTAATTATCAAATTTCCCTGAAAACACATAAATACACTAAAGGCCAATAAAATTTACTCTTACCTCAATAACAATGCATTAAAAGAATATTGAGGTTATTCCGGCTTATTGATAAAATGATAAAACTTAACAAGCATGATAGTTTTACACATTTTGATGTTGAAAATTGTTTTCATCCGACAGGTTTACCTGATCAGAATTTTATATATTTGGCCTCAGTTTTAAGGACGTACTACAAGAGCGAAGGGGGAAGTTTCTTGGGTAAAGGTGGCCGGTTTTATTACCGGCCATTTTGTTTAATTAAAATGTGCCTGGATATATTTAAGAGCTTCGCTGATCTCCAGGCTTACCGTACCTGGACCGCTCCGGATAAAAAGCGCTTCGTCGAAACCTTTTTGACGTAAAAATATGGGTTTAGGGCTTTTTGCACAATTTACCCGGCAAACGGTTTTTCCATTAAATTTTTCAAGTGTGGTTTTGATATAAGGACTGATTTCCTGGCCCATTGATGATTTGATCAATGCCCATACATGAAGAAGAAATTTATCATCGTTAACAAATCCATCCGCTTCAATGCCTATGATATTACCATCATCCTCAACCCCAATAAGGAGATCACCGCCATCTGAATTCAGGAAGGCTGCCATCGTTTTCAACGCTGCGTGTTCAATGGCCGGATTCTTTTTATTTTGCCTTAAATCCCATCTGAAGGTGGATTTAAACTCTATCTGATCGCCCTCACCCTGGTTGATCTTCTCGCGAATTACCGTGATTTTCTTTCTTGATTTCTCAAAAAACCCAAGAAACTCATTCGCCCTTGAGGCATGATCATAAACCATTTTTATGCAATTTTCGGGCTCTTCAAAATTTAATTTCAGTATGCCTTTATTCCACTTCTCACCGAATTCGAATACGGGCCTTTCGGTTTTTTTTAAATGCAATGCAACCACAGCGTTGGCATATTCAGAAGGGGAAACTTTTGATGATACCAGCATGAGTGGTAAAACAACGCCACAATTATGACTAATTGTAAGCATATTAACTACAGCTTTTTTCTCCGGGGAAAGGGAGGCATAATATTGCTCCAATTTTGAGATAAATACATCAGATATGTTCAGGTCTTTTAATGTTTTTGAGTCCACCTCTAACCCTGAAACAAAATCCCTCAGACTTTCGTTGATCACGGTTGCCCCCCAATAAATCAGGTTTAAAACATATTGGTTTTTCTCGAAATATTCCAATGCCTGCTCGGGATTTATGGATGGAAGTATCTGATCCTTACCTGATTTTTTACCAAGCAATTCATCCAATTTGATCAACTGTTGAAGTTCCCTGCCAATTAAATCCTCCCCCTGTTCGATATAATCCTTCATAAAAGAAAACAAACTGTAGCTGTTTATTTCCTGATGCCGGATATCGCGGTTGAGGGTTAGTTTTAACAACAGGTGCTTTATCAACCGTGAATCACTATGCGCAACCGGCTTGCCACCTGAAGTTAGCAGCGGATTGTTGTCATAATAAATCACAAATTCATTTTCTTCCATCGACAGGTCAAGTTTACCCGGATCAATTGGCCGAATTGCGGATTCATTCATTTATAGAGGAATTTCAAAATTTCGTCAAAAATAAAACAATACTTTTCATAAAAGAAAAAAAAGCAGATATGGGCATTAGAATCAAACTATTTTCAACATATTTAAAAAATAAATGATTGCCATCGGGCAATTTAGTAATAATATTTGTTGCAGGTTTGCAGGTTTCAGGTTTCAGGATT
>JABMQA010000252.1 GCA_013203545.1 Bacteroidota bacterium | reverse complement strand
TAGATCATCATTAACTTTAAAATTATTTCCCAAAGCTGTGCCGTCATTTGAAAAACGTTGAGCATAAATATCCCATTCCCAACCGTTTCTTTTATCTATCCATGTGATCACGAAATTCAAATTGGGATCGACTGCAATATCAGGGACATACTGGCTTCCGGTTCCACCTTCATCATCATTAACTTTGAAATTGTTTCCGAGAGTTGTGCCGTCGCTTAGATAAATTTGAGCATATATATCAAAATTCCACTCAATGCGGCCATCCATCCATGTAATGACATAGTTACCGTTTCCATCTCCATTGATAGAAGGTTCTTCTTGTTCTGTACCATCTATGCTTGTATGTTCATTTACCAAGAAATCAGGAATATTTTGTGCAATTGCCGGAATATAATTTAATAATAGGGGAAGTGTTAATATGTAGATAATAAGTAATTTGTTTTTCATAGTTTGTCCTCCTTGTGGGTTTTATTTGTAATTATTTAGTCTTCAGTCCACAGTTCACAGTCTTCAGTTCGCAGTTTTCAGTCCAAAGTTTTTTGTCCACAGTCCTCAGTTAACGAACTGCCGAATGTGGATTGCTGACTGCCAACTGTGGACTGGCTACTATAAACTGTAATAAAAATTTGAATGTCAATGAACTTGATTACAATAATTTAAAATATGTTTTATTGGTATAACATATTTTTTTTAAGCAGCTAAAATACATAAAATAAACGTGAAATACAAAAAAAATTCAAACCATATAATTTTTTCTAAGAGATCCATAAATTCTTCCCAATGACCGATGGAAATCCAAATGAACAGTTGAAGAATATCTGCATTAAAAAAAACATCAAAAAAAATATTCTTAAAACCAAATAGACACCTTAAGGTTAAACGAAACATCCAAATAGTTCCATTGATTATAAAGAATATCAACAAAACGGTTGATATCGGCCCTGAGCCTTATCACCAGCGATTGCAAGGGATAAAAATTAAAAGAGGTGCCGGAACTTATACGAAAGTTTTTGTGCGTGTAGTAACCAAAAGTATTTTGATATGATCCGGAAAATGTTTGCTGAATTTCCATATACCTCAGCCATGTAAAACGTTTTGTCCGCCAAATCAAATCAAATGAGGATTCGTAATTATCGGTAAATGCGTGTATATTGTTAAAATTGCGGTCATTACGACGGTATAATAAATTAAAGATATTGATAAAATCACCTGACCACCTGTGTTCTATCCATACCGAGGGTTCGTAATCCATCGACTTTATAGAAGCGCCCAGATCCTGGAAAAACTGACGGTATTGTACCACAATGTGTGTACTTGTGCCTACTTTAAGGTCAAGTTTTTCGTTAAGACGCCATGATGATTTTTTGATCATGCTTCCCGAAAAACCATTGTTCTGGTTGTTCCATTGAAACATGCTGTACAGAAACCAGTTTCCACCAGGCCTGATTTCGTTTCTAATAAAATAGTTTTGAATGAGCAAGGATTTGGCGGGATTGGGTGTTTCCTGTTGGGAGAACCTCCAAAGCTGCTCACCTATCCTGTTTTTGCTGTCGCCCATGCGGTCGTTAGTCTGGTTATAGTTAAACTCGAAAAATAACAAAGAAAGTGGTGTCCACAATTGTCCGGGCGAAAGCCTGACATTCACCTGGCCAAAATTCCGCAGGTAATAAACATTCAAATCATCGTTGAAGGAGAATGTTTGTCTTAGGTTGTTTTCGATGCGGAACGATACCTGCATGGCGCGCCACTCGTTTATGGCCAGGTCGGTTAGCAGGCGTTCATCCTTTGAAACGGGATTTTGTAATGTGCCGAAAATATCATTAGTAGAATTTGCCCGGTAGAAAAAACCTGTTTGAATTCTTTCTGTAACCTGAGCAGAAACCCTGGCATAACCCTGAAAGAATCTTTGTTTACGTGAGTCTGTAAACCAGTCATCGTCTTTAGTACCTGCACGTAAAAAGTTTTCAACCTTCAGGCTTTTAATGTGCATAAAATCCATTACTGATGCGGGAAATTGATATTCGAGGAGGTTTTGGAAAAATTGTTTTTTACTGGCCGAGTCGGAGGATTCAGTATATCTGTCCTGATAGGTAAAGTGAATATTCGGGAGCTTGGCGTGATGGAACAGAAAGGATGCATTCCCCGATCTTTCAGAGGATTTCGAACCATTTTTCTGCGCATCTGCACCTGTCAATGATTGCCAATCGCCCAAAAGACGCAAATAACTTGTTGCATCCACTGAAGAAAAAAATTGCAACTTATCTTCAACATCCCCAAAAAAAGCCTGTTCTCGATAGAGGTTATTATAATCTGAGTCGAAATGTTGATATAGGGTTTTAATCCTGAACCAGGAAGAGCTAGCCAGGCCCTCAATATGTTGAGCGGTAAATTTGTTTTCTTCGGTTTGGTAGGCAATGCCGGGTATCAGTCGAAAGTCAATTTTACCCACAGTTTTTCTGATCTCGCCATGCAAATCCAGCAGTTGTGTCGAATCATCCGAAAGATTTTGCCAGTCGGCTTGCAGATACAAATTATCCGATGGGCTGAAACTGAGGCTTGCCTGATGAAGTTGCCCTCCATTTTCAACATAATATTCATATTCAATTTCGACACGTGTGTCAGCATTTACAATTCCTTCACGCACAAAGATCAGGGTACCGTTGGTATAATCGAGTACATAATCATTGCCCCCTGAAGCCACAATTCCGTCAAGTCGTAAGGTTTCACTACCCCTAACCAGGTTTTGGTGCTTAAGCAGTATCAACGACTGTTGGGTTTGGAAATTTGCCCTCATCGTATAAAAAGATTCTGG
>JABMQA010000251.1 GCA_013203545.1 Bacteroidota bacterium | reverse complement strand
TTATACCTCTCCCTGCTCAAATTATAATCCCCGTTTCCATTGATCTCCTTTTTGGAAACAATGCTAACCACCGGGTCGTCGTTAAACTCAACCGGCTCATTTTGTCGCAGCGCATTTTTGTATTCACTGAGTTTCCTGAAGGCTTCTGGCAAGTCATTTTGCTTAATCGGCCTGCGCTGTGCACCCAAATCAAAACCATCGTTTGCAATTTTTGCAAACAGGATGTTGCCTGTTCTCCGGGCCAGTTGCCTGTCCAGCCACAGGATGGAGGTCTTTACACCGCTGTAAGGATTGAACATGCCGGCCGGCAATGAAATTACACCCACCAGGTAGTTTTCGTCAACCAGCATTTTGCGCAGGCTTTTGTAGGCCGTGCCGGTTTGGAAAATGATGCCTTCGGGTACTACAATGGCAGCCCTGCCATTGGCCGTGAGGTGTTCGGCCATATAATCCACAAACAGCACTTCGCTGCGCTTGCTCTGCACCGAAAAGCGCTTGTGCGGCCGGATGCCCCCTTTCGGCGACATAAAGGGCGGGTTGGCCAGGATCACGTCGTAAAATTCGTTCCAGCGGTCCTCGCTGGTCAGGGTGTCGTATTCGTAAATGTGGGGTTCGGGGAAACCGTGCAGGTACATGTTCACCAGCGACAGGCGCACCATGTCGGGCGAAATGTCGTAGCCCCGCACATTTTTAGTAATCAGCGTGCGTTCGTCGGGCGACAATTGATCCCCCTTGTAATGCTTGCCGTTAACGGTCACTTCTTCCAGCTTTACGCCGTGCATTTCAAAAGCATGTTTGTCCTCGCCGGGGTCGTAATTGGATGAGTTTGCTTTGAGGATGTGTTTCCATGCCGAGATGAGAAATCCGGCGGTGCCGCAGGCCGGGTCGAGGATGGTTTCGCCCTTCCGGGGATCGATCAATGCCGCCATGAAATCGATGATGTGGCGTGGGGTGCGGAATTGCCCGGCATCGCCCTGGCTGCCCAGCACCGAAAGCAGGTACTCGAAGGCATCGCCCAGCTTTTCGCTGTGGCTGTAGTTAAAATCGTTGATGTATTTCAGGAACTCACGCAGGGTTTCCGGGTCGCGGTAAGGCAGGTAGGCATTTTTAAAGATGTTGCGGAACAGTTGAGGAATGTAGGGGTTTTGCTCCATGCGTTCCACAGCTTCATCGTACAGTTTCACCCTGTCGGGACCGCCCAGCTTGCTGCTGAACAGCTTGCTCCAGGCAAACCTTTCATATTCCCCCGAAAAAAAAGTGCGCTCCCCGCCTAATTCCACCGATTCCATATCCATGTCGTCCATAAATTTATAGATCAGGGCGATGGTGATCTGCTCGATTTGTGATTTGGGATCGGGCACCTTGCCCACCAGGATGTCCCGGCAATCGTCGATGCGTTTTTTTGTTGTGCTGTCTAACATGCCTTAATAATTGAATATTGGTTTGGTAAGGAGGTACATTTTTATCCTTGGAATTCTTATGTGATAATATCAAAATCAATCCCATCATACAACGCTAATAATTTTGGTAAAGTCAAAACTTCAAGTTCCAGAATTTTGCATATGGCAGGAAGTTTTTTAAAAGACTTATTATCGTTGCTAAACTCAGTTTCTTCCGTAACAATTATCGTTTTGTCCAATTTCATGCCCTTATTTTGCAGGCCATAGAGCAGGAGTTTGGCATCCGCCGAATTCAGATAAGCATTTTTTCTGTTTTCAAATTCAACTGAACTTAGCCTGCTTTTTACAGCCCCATTAATAAATTGGTTTTCAAGTTGATTAAAAAACTTTGGCGATGGAAGTAACGCGTCGGTTTTAAAATGGGATTTAATGTTTGATAAATATTCCAGGGTTTCTACAACAATACCTTTGGCAGTGTACTTACATTCTTCATATACCTTATCCAGGATGACTATTTCGCCTGATTCAACTTTTTCTTTAATGAAATTGTAAAGAACCCTTTTTTTATCAAATGGCAGGTAGTAACGAACCAATGACAATAATGAACTGGTATCAATTACAACTTTCATGAAATATATTGATCAAGTTTTTCCGGTTTTATCTTTAACCTTTGACAAACTTCGTATTCATTCAGGATACCTTCGTAAAAGGCTGTTTGAATGGTAGAGATAAATAAGGGGGATTGTATGGGTTGTGCTGCCGATCCTCTTTGTTTTATTCCTTTTTGTTTTTCTATTTCTCTTTTTCTTTTTTCCTCTTCCAGTTTGGCAAAATATTTTGAATCGAAATCTACTTTAATCTTACTATAATTATTTTGGGAAATCTTATTATCATACAACAATCGTGTGAAAAGCGCAATCTGGCTGAGATTGGTTTTTTTGGAGACATGCTCAATTAAATCATAGTGATAATCATTTGATGCATTTGCAACTTCAATGTTATCCATTAATTCCCCATATTCACCTGCCAAAAATCTAAAGGCAAAAACATTGCACCACCTTTCAATTGCACTTAAATCTTTTCTGCCAATGTTTTGATAATCTAACTTTTCTATTTCTTCTTCATCAAGTAAAAAATGTCCCAATTCGTGTATTAAAGTAAAAATCTCTCTTCTAAAAGAAGCTTGTTGCCTTTTCAAAACGATTACGTTGGGGTTTAAAAAGAAACCATCAATATTTGTTTTTTCTTTTTTGTTCCAGGTCTCAACAAATTCAAAAACAAGAATATTTGATTCGGCGAACTTTGATATTAGCGCTTTCAAAAATTCTTTTAAGTTTGTTGTAAAATCAGGGTACAATTGATTTCTAATCTCATTTGCCACTATAGCTGGATTATCAGATAGTTTGTACAATCTAAATGCCCTGTCAGTGTTTAAATCTGATAACTTTGAAATGGCAGAAAGCGAAATTTTAATTTCTTCAAATTCATTTACAATTTTTCTTGTTCCAATATTTAAATCAGAATTAAACTTTTCTTTTCTAAAAAAAATGCTTGCTTCCCTTGAAGTTTCAGGGGCTTTGGGGTCAAGATAATAGGACAATCCTTTATTGAAAAATTGATCAATTCGTTTGAGATGGCTGATTTTTATTTCATGAGAAAATATGTCCCCGATTGTAACCGGATTCTTCAATCCTGCACTGATAATTGAAGATAGCTCTTCTGCTGAAATATTGTACAATTCCAGTAAATATTTAAGTCTCGATATGTTATGTGCAACTTTCAAGAACAAGAGATTTTTTTGTCAAAGATAAATTAATTATGCAACAAATTTTTCCCTCGCAACATAATGATCAACATATTCAGGTATCAGGCGGCGGTATTCTGGCGGCACCGATTTGTAGTCTTCCATGCTGATGGATGGCAGGCTGTAAAACTCCTGGAATTTCTTTTTTTGAACAATTTCCTTCACCCTGTTGTCAACCACATACGCCTTGAAGAAAAGCCGCAGGGCAGTGATGTTTTCGTTGCCTGTTGGCGGATAAATTGAAACAAACTTCTGAAACTCGCTTTCTAACAATTCATCTTTGGATTTGAATTTGGGTATGATGCCGAAAACCTTCTCGATGATCTCACGTAAACTGATTTTGCGGTCAATCTTGTAAGCCTTTTGCAATTTTTCGAGTGTATAGTTTTCTTCGGGCTTTTCAAATATTTTTGTTTTCACGTAATGGATCACCTGATCCCAGTTGCCGGCCTCCATTTCGGTACGTATGTATTCATCCGACCTTATGCGCGATTCGAAGTTGTTGCCATACATTTCCCGGTCGATACGCATGCCGTCAGGGCCGATGAAGTTTTCTGAAAACAGGCTTATGGGATCGGGTACATGCTCGGTATAAGATTTTGGTTTGCTCCCATCGGTTCCACCCCCCGTTGATGTTCCTTTCGGTACCACAACCTTGATCTTTTCCTGGTAATCGAATTTCTCTTCAAAGTATTCGCAATTTGCAAAAAAGTCGAACAATTTAAAGGTCTCCTTTTGTTTCCGGACCGCCTGTTCTTTGCCAAACCCGTCTTTCGATTTGTATTCAAATGTGAATGTCCGTGTTCCCCTGCCCTTCATCTGGATAAAATCTGTTGGGGAGAAAATGGGGCGCAGCAGGCACAGGTTCAGGATGTCCTGGCAATCGTAGCCTGTGGTCATCATGCCAACGGTAACGCATACCCTGGTCTTGCTTGTTCGATAATTTTGCAGCCACCTGGAATGGCCATTCAGGTTGTTGTTGCTAAAATTGATCGACATTTGCTGGGCATCGCTCACCAATGAGGTAACCTGTACTGCAAAGTCAGAGTTGTATTTATTGGGAAACCGCTTTTCAGCAAAATCATTCAGTATTTCGGTGATCTTCCGGGCATGGTTCTGGCTCACGCAAAAAAGGAGCGATTTGCCAATTTCACCGGTAATCGGATCAATTAATGCATGGTCGATGAATGCCTGTGCAAAAGCGATATTGGTTTTTTCTGAAAAGAACTTCCTTTCAAAATCGCGGTGGATGAAGGTTTGGGTTTCTTCATTTCCGTCCTCATTGGTCGTCACAACGTCATAACCCTTGTCACTCAACAATTGTGTAGTGATCTCAGTTCGGGCATCAACAGCCGTTGGATTAATCAGGTAGCCGTCTTTTACACCATCAAGCAGGGAATAGCGGAAAGTCGGGTTCCCATCTTCACATCCAAAGGTAAGGTAGGTGTCTTTCAGCAGGCGTATCTCCATTTCACGGGGATGGATAAATTCGTCCTCAGCAGGCTCAACGCCCTTCAGATAGTCTTTTGGCGTTGCGGTAAGCCCCAGTTTATATCCGTGGAAATATTCAAACACGGCCCTTGCATTGCCGCCGATCGAACGATGGGCCTCATCGGAAATGATCAGGTCGAAATCGGTGGGATCGAAAATGTGGAGGTATTTATCGTTTATCTGTAAAGTTTGCACGGTTGTAACCACAATCTCAGCTTTACGCCATTCGTCCCGGCTTTGTTTGAAAATAACCGTCTGGTAATCGTTTTTCAGGTAATTCTTGAAATTTTTATATGCCTGGTCTTCCAGCTCAATACGGTCAACCAGGAACAACACCCTACTTGCATTACCTGTTCTTAAAAACAGCTTGATGATTGCTGCCGAAGTCAGGGTTTTGCCCGTGCCGGTAGCCATTTCAAAAAGGAAACGGTTTTCTCCGGCAGCCACCGCCTTTTGTATGGCTTTAACGGCCGCTGTCTGGTAATGACGTAAAAACCTTAATCCATTAATTTCGATAAAATTTGGACGGGTTAGCTCATTCACCCAATCTGGCCTCTTATTGTAATTGGGGATCTGGGTTTGGGCAATATAATCGTTCTCAACCAGCTCGTTGCTGAGTTTGCCTTTATCCGGTTTAAATTCTTTAAAAGCAGCAAATGAACCCGGCGAGGGAAACCGGCTGATCACCTGTGGGTTTCCTTCTTCAAGGTTCCACAGATAGTGCAGGTTACCATTACTTAAAATGATGTATTGAATGCGTTCCGATCTGGCATATTTGCGGACCTGTTCCTTTGCATTTAAGGGGTGGATGCTTTCACGCTTGGCTTCGATGAGGGCAACAGGAAACCCTTCATTGTCCAGCAGTAAATAATCGATGAATCCTTTCTTTGTCTTTTCGAAATCATCGCCAAATTCTGCAGCCATATATTCTTCGGTGATGGTGATGCCACCTTCAAGCACAATGTTGGCTTTTCCTCCGTCATTACTAAAAAACCGCCATCCGGCATCCTCCAGCAATTTGTTTATTTTAATACGGGCTCTGGCTTCTTTGCTATTCATAGGTTTAATTCGGATATGAAAAGACAGTAAATTTATGAGTATTATCTGAATTGGAATAGCAATAATGCGTATTTGGAAGTGTTCTAAATCAAATTTTATTCACAATTTGCAAAACTTCATATATCTATTACTCCGGCACCTGCCCCTCAAACCCCCTGTTCGGCAACCAGTATTCGTCTTTATCCACATTATCAATCTGCGTATCGCAATTGTAATCTCCCGGATGGTATTCCATGTCCCCCGCTTTTGGATTCCAATTTAGCAATTTGTCATTCAGGTTGATGAAGCCATCCGCATTTCCATCGCCGGAGACCAGGCCATATATGCCATCACCAATTTCTTTGTAGCCCGCTATGCCACCATAAGCTTTAGTAGTGCCGGTGGTGAAATCATACGTGTAAACGTTTCCGCCGTTATTTTTCAGTGCAATGGAAGTCATCACCCCAAGGTGGTTTCGGTGGCGGATTACCAGGAAAATGCTGTCGGATACGGGGACAGTAAACGTTAAGGGGTTGGTTCCGCCGGTATCCACTACCGAGCCATCCTGCTTTAAAAAAGCTGCTTTTCGTGAAATGGTAGTGCTTTCAAAGGCCTGTGATGCTGAAGGTGCATCGCGCAGTTCCACCAAAATCCAATCGACGATATCGGGTGCGGGGATTTCTGTAACCTGTTCTTCGCCGGGATAGTTGAATGGGGAATCATTGTATGGCTGGGTTAGGGGCAGGATGGCATTCAGTTCGGTATCCATGGCGGTACCATTGTAGGGGCCTTCCAGAAAGAGTTTAACATTCAGTTCAATGTCATGGATAACGGGTTCAGATAATAGGGTGTGTGCTGAGAGATAATCAGGGATACCCCAACCAAGAAACATCGTGGGGCTATTTGCCAGGGAACCACTTTGCCGGATGGCTTCCATAATCTCGGTATTTCGACTGTCAGGATGCGCCTGCCACAGGCAAGCCACCATACCTGCTGTAATGGGCGATGAAAAGGAGGTGCCGTTGCCGCTTACCACATTGCCGGAGTTTGCACTGATGATGGTACTTCCCTGTCCCTGAGCAACCACATCGGGTTTGGTGCGGCCATCGTAGGTGGGACCGATGGAACTGAAGGAGGCATATATTCCGCTGGAATTTACAGCACCAATGGTAAACACGCTGTCACCATCAGCCGGTGCGCCGATATAGAGCCAGGAACTGTTTCCCGAATTGCCTGCACTGTTAACCACAAGGATTCCTTTGCTTGCTGCAAGGTCGGCACCGATTGTAACGGGTGTTGTTTTACCGTTCATATCCTGGTAGGTGTGGTTTTGAGATGGATCATCAAAGGTGGTATAACCAAGTGAGGAATTGATGATGTCGGCGCCCACGCTGTCGGCAAATTCGGCTGCCGAAATCCAGTTCATCTCTTCAACCAGGTATTCCGATGGGCCATACTCCGAGCGCAATAACCAGTAGTTTGCCCGGGGTGCAGTCCCCACCATCTGACCGGGTAGGTTGGCGCCCATCGTGGACAGGACACTTGTGCCATGCGTATGCGAATTAAAAATATCCGGGTTCAGGGGGTCTGCAAAATCCTTCCAGCCCAGGATCCGGTTGTTCATCCACAATGAATCGAATGCTGACAAAACATTGGCATTTTTAAATCCCGCATCCAGAACAGCGATGGTCATGCCCAATCCGTCAAATCCGAGGTCGTGCAGGGCAATACCATTGAGCATGTTGATCTGGTTCCAGGCCTGTCCGTAATCGTAGCTCTGGCCGGCGGTGTTGCCCCTCAGCAGCTTTTCATTCGGAATTTCGGATTCCGATTCATTATCAAAGAAGGACTTTTTTGTTTTTTTCCAGGGTACGGGCTTATGGCAGATCTGATCCACTGATGATACAAAAGGCAGGGCATTGATGGCAACAATCACATCCGGGCTATCCGTAAAAACAGTAACGGAATTAAACCATTTGGAAACATTGAGCAGGGTTGCGCCCGTATTAACCACGGCTGCGATATAGGGGGCGTTGACAGGCAGGTCGTTTTCAACTACAGAAATTCCCTGTGCAGTTCTGCGATTGATCGCCTGCTGCGTCAGGAATTCTCCAGGATTATCAACGGAAAAAGGTGAATTGTTTTTATCGGTAAACCTTACCCAATATTTATCAGGGGCTACCTGGGCTGAGGTGACCATTGTTAAAAGGAAGGCTACTGAAAGGGATATTAATATTCTC
>JABMQA010000250.1 GCA_013203545.1 Bacteroidota bacterium | reverse complement strand
GGATCAAAGAATAAAGTGAATAAATTCAGTAATATCGGGGGTTGATAGCCTTTTAAAATTTCTTTTTTATCACATCACTGGAATAAAAACACCATAAATAATGTCAAAACTTTCACATACCAGCAATACGGGAAAAGCAAACATGGTAGATGTGGGACATAAACCCGACCAGCAGCGGGAAGCCAGGGCAGAGGGGTTCATTCGGCTTTCGCCCGGGATCATCGAGTTGATCAGGGAAAATCAAATGAAAAAAGGCGATGTGCTATCGATAGCAGAGTTTGCGGGTATCCAGGGCGGAAAGAAAACCAGCGAACTTATCCCGCTTTGCCATCCGCTGCAAATCACTAAAATAGATGTTTCGGCAGACTTGAAGGAGGATGGTGTTCAAATTACCAGCTATGCAAAATGTGTGGGAAAAACAGGGATTGAAATGGAGGCCCTTACCGCTGTAAGCACGGCGTTGCTTACTGTTTATGATATGTGTAAAGCAGTCGATAAAAACATGGAGATCACCGGAATCAGGCTCATCGAAAAAACAAAATCGGACATTAAGGGTTGATAACTGAAAACTTTATTGCATGAAATTTAACCTGAAGACGATATTACCCCTGTTGATTCTATTGAACACACTTCAGGTGTGGCCACAGCTCAAGGTTGAACATTTCATCAACAAGGGACGTACGGAGTTGTTTAATGATCAGTTCACAGATGCCATTTATACTTTCAATGTACTTATCCGGTCAAGACCAGACCTTTCCGAACCGCATCTCTACCGGGGCATCGCAAAATACAACCTGGGCGATTTCCGCGGCGCTGAATTTGATTTTACACGCGCCATTATGCTTGATGGTTATGATCCAAACGCATATCACTACCGGGGTGTAGTTAAAATGAATCTTTATAATTATTACAGTGCGCTGGATGATTTTGAAAAATCCATCGAGCGTGGCCCCAACAATCCTTACGTGTATCTTAGCAGGGGTGCTACCAAAATGCAGATGAAAAATTATAAAGGCGCCATTTTTGATTTTGATACGGTTATACTATTGAAACCCGACGTTGAAGTGGCCTATTTGAACAGGGCCATCGCCAAAGCAAGGCTGGAGGATTTTGTGGGTGCCATAAAGGATTGCAACTTTGCCATAAAATCGAATATTTTTTACATTGAGGCCTTTACCAAGCGTGGTACCATTAAAAGTGAGATGGGAAAATATGAGGAGGCCCTGAAAGATTTTGACCAGGCCATCAAACTGGATGAAAATGATCCGCTGGTCTATTTTTTCAGGGGGACCGCACGGATTAATGCCGGGGATACCACAGGTGCGCTTACTGATTTTAACACCGTAATCAACCTTGATCCGTTGAACGACCTTACATACTACAACAGGGCATTGATCATGATGCAATGGAACGAGTTTGAAAAGGCGCTTGATGATCTTGACCAGGTTTTAAAGATCAACCCGGAGAATGTTTACACATGGTACAACAGGGCTTACGTTAAAATGGAGCTGGAGAATTACCGGGGTGCTTTGGATGATTATTCGCGGGCCATCGATATTTTTCCTGATTTTGCCGCAGCTTATATGGGTCGGGCCAATGCAAGGCATAAGTTGAAAGATTACCAGGGTGCTAAAAATGACCAGGATCTGGCTTTTGCCATAATCAATGCGGTTAATTCAGGTGAGGACTTCGGTTTGATCAATAGTAAATTTTCAGGCGACAGCCTGTACCTTCAGCGCATCATCGAATTTGAAGCCGATTTCAATTCGAACAACATCGCCGGTGGCAAAGTCCAAAACAGGCAGGTTTATATCAGGCTCAAACCCAATTTCAGCATCCAGTATTATGAAACTGATTCGGTAATTTACGAACAAAAACAAACCGGATACAGGTATAAACCCCTGGACGACGCGAAATACAATACCAGTAAACACGCATTCAATATTTCCCCGGCAAAACACCTGATCCCGGAAAATATCATTTCATTCATAAAGCAGAAAATTGACAGTGTGTTTTACTTTGATCCCTTTAATGCTGAAAACTATTTCAGAATGGGTACCCTTGATGCCATGTTGATGAATTTTAACGAAGCACAAACAGCCTTTGACCGGGCCATCGATTTAAATCCAACTTACCTGGAAGCCTATTTTAACCGGGCAAATATCCGGTTTGAGCTCATCGAACACCAGTTCTCAATTGAAGAATCAACACCAAGAATTACCATCGGAAACGATAAAACAACTACCAGCAATACCAGCAGGGAAAATGCACTTCCTGATTTTTTAGAGGTCATCCAGGATTTAACCCGGGTAATTGAACTCAACCCGGATATGGCATTTGCCTGGTATAACCGTGGAAACATTAAAAACCGGATGCGGGATTTCGAAGGCGCTTTACAGGACTATACCGTTGCTGTTGGCCTGGAACCGGATTTTGCAGAGGCTTTTTACAACCGCGCACTCACCTTAATTTATCTCAAAAATACAAAAGATGCCTGTCTGGACCTGAGCAAGGCCGGCGAACTGGGCGTTGAGGAAGCCTACAATGTAATTAAGCGTTATTGCAACAGGTAATGATGGAATACAACGACTACATTGCTGACGAAAACATCAAGGTACTAAGGGAGAAGATGTACAGGAAAGCTAAAGCATGGATTTGTTAAAATTTAGATTTCTCGCAAACTGCCAATGACAACTTTCTGTAGAAGGCTGATGTAAAAGAGCATATAGATTTCTCAGTCGTCACGCCGGGGCGTGACTCCATCGAAAAGACAGGGATCACTGAAGTTGATGGTGAGAGGAAAGAGCGGGCG
>JABMQA010000249.1 GCA_013203545.1 Bacteroidota bacterium | reverse complement strand
TCTATGCCCTCAGAGATATTAGTTTCGAAATAGAAAAGGGAGAAACTGTTGGGATAATTGGCCAAAATGGGAGCGGGAAATCCACGCTGCTCAAAATTTTGGCAAACGTATTGACCCCATCATCGGGCAGATACTTTTGTACAGGAAAAATTTCCTCTTTGCTCGAACTTGGAGTGGGCTATCAACCGGATCTAAGCGGAAGAAAAAATTATTACCTGAATGCAGCTCTCAATGGACTGTCGAAAGAAGAAATTATCAGCCATGAAGCTGATATTCTCGATTTTGCAGAAATCGGAGATTTTATTGACCAACCTGTTAAAACATATTCATCAGGGATGAGCATTCGTCTGGCATTTTCAATTGCGACCTCCATCGATCCCGACATTTTAATCATTGACGAAGCCTTAAGTGTCGGTGATCAATTTTTCCAAAAAAAATGTATAGACAGGATGATGAATTTTAAGAAAACCGGGAAAACAATCGTATTTTGCAGCCACTCAATGTATCAGGTTAATCTTCTTTGCGACAGAGCATTCTGGATAGATAAAGGACGGGTAGTTCAGTCCGGAATTGCCGCAAAAGTCTCTGCAGCATATGAAGATTTTATCCGAGGCAAGGAGATGCAAGAGTTAGAAAATCAATCACCACCTCCAGACAAAAATAACGCGTTAAAATGGGTGAAAAGAATCAGTCTGAACAATTCTAATGATCCGGTTGAGATTCATCATGGTGAAGACCTGGACATTATAATCGAAATTGAGAGTATTGATGAAAGTCCATTTGCAGTTGGTATTGGAATACTCAGAAATGATGGTTTGGGATGTCATGCTGTTAACCTGTCACGTGAAAAAAAAATACGCTTTCAGGGAAAGGGTGTTCAAACGATCAGGATCACCTATTTTTCGTTGCCTTTATTGCATGGGGAATTTACTATAGTGGTCTATGTTCTCGATGAAAATGGCATACAGGTTTACGATCATAAAAACTCACAGTCATTCATCATTCATTCACTTGTTAAATCACAGTATGAACTGGGTTTGCTTTCATTAAATTATTCTGTTAAGTTACAATGATTGCCAGAAAATAGTTATCGTATTCATAAAAACAGATAACCTTTTGGATTATTTTGTGCCATATCATGAACTAACATCATTGCAAGTCGAGATTTCCAGTGCATGCAATTTAAATTGCAATCAGTGCTTCAAGCATATCGACGGTCATAAATCAGGTTTTTTCCCCGTTGAACTATGGGAAACACGGATTCTCACACTACTTTCGCAGCTGCAGGATATCTATCTTGTAGGCATAGGAGAACCTACCTTATCAAAGGATTTCATCAGGTATATAAAAGATGCGAAAAAAGCCGGTGTTACGGTTCATTCAACATCAAATCTGCAGTTGGTCAATGAGATGCTGGCAGATCAGATTGTCACCAGTGGACTTGATAATTTAAGTTTTTCGTGCGATGGAGCCCGCGAAGCAACTTATGAAAGCATACGCACCAATGGGACTCTGGATAATTTAAAAAAAAGCCTTAATCTGATTAACGAAGCAAAACACCGGCATAAATCGTTGCTTCCTGATTTAATCCTCAATTTTGGCGCTACGAAAAGAAACATCGTTGAACTGCATGATGTCCTCATATTTGCAAAAGTCCATCACGTGGGAACAATTGTTGCTTTTCACAATATAGCCTACTTCCCGGAATTGAAGGAGGAGAGTTTATTCCATGAGCAGGAACTTTCAGACGAGTGCTTCCTGAGGGCAAAAGCACTTGCAGATAAACTTGGGATTGTTATGCTTTTTCCTGGATTGTTTTCGCAACCGATAAAATATGTTTCTGCTGACCTCTATTGCAGATATCCTATGCATTATCTGTATATTTATCATGATGGCAGAGTTGGACCTTGTTGTATGGATTTCCCCGATCGGTACATACTAGGGAATATCAATCATCACAGTATTGAAGAAATATGGAATGATCGCCCCATTCTGCAACTGCGGAAAACACTCAAAACAGATACTTCAGTCACCTGCAGATTTTGTTCGAACCATTCGAAAATGGACATCAGCGATCCTCGCTACCTTTTCAGGTTTAATGACTGTGAAGAATATTTGGAAACGCTTTTAGTTAACAAGAACTAAAAATAACAGGCTAATAGCATGAACGATCTTGAAAAATATTTTAAGAAAAATAAAAAAAGGGAATTAACAAAATGGTCCAACTATTTTGAGATATATGAAAGACATTTCAGCAGGTTCAGAAAAAAACCAATAACCTTGTTAGAAATAGGTGTCGGATATGGTGGTAGTTTGCAAATGTGGAAATCATATTTTGGCAAAAAAGCAGTAATAATAGGTTTGGACATTGATCCGATTTGTAAAAGTTCGGAAGAGAATCAAATAGAAGTTCACATCGGTTCTGAATCCGACAGAGTTTTCCTTAATGAACTAAAAGACAAAATCCCTCAATTGGATATACTTATTGATGACGGGGGACACATGATGGATCAACAAATTACAGGATTTGAAGAACTGTTCAGCCATGTAAAAGAAAATGGTGTGTATTTATGTGAAGACGTGTGTACCTCATATTGGGAAGAATTTGAAGGTGGTTACAAGAGGGCAAATACATTTATTGAATACAGTAAGAATTTCATTGATTATTTGAATGCGTATCATTCGCGTGAAAATACCCTTACAGTTAATGAGTTTACAAAATCAGTAAAATCAATCCATTATTATGATAATGTCTTAGTTATAGAAAAGGGAAGAACAGAACAATCTCAGTCTTTGATTTCCGGGATAATTAGATATCCGGGATATTAATTGGAACCAACGAATGCAAAGTCACAGGCAAAAAAAGTTTTACGACAGGTGTGAATTGGTGGGTATTTCGGCTGACAAAAACTACTACTGGTACCATACAGTAGATTTAGGCAACGGACTCATTACACCAGGTGTGTTCGATTTCAGGAAAAATATTAATGACTATTGTTTCCCGGAAAACCTTCAGGGACAAACTGTATTGGATGTTGGATCTGCTACCGGTTTTTTCTCTTTCGAATTTGCAAAGCGTGGTGCAGAAGTAACTGCTTCAGAATTGCCTTCTTTGTTTGAACTGGATATTTTTCCGGGGCAAAACATATCTGACCTTTTAGTTAAAGCGGAAAAGTATGCCTCAATCTACATGTATCAAAAGCCCAATAACTTCAGTGTTGAATTGCTCTATAGAAAAATGCTCTATGAACCGTTTGAGTTTTGCAGCCAGATTCTGGGATTGTCCATCCGGAGAAAGTTTGCCACCATTTACGACCTATCTGCCGAAGCACTTGGACAGGATTCTTTTGATTGGGTTTTTATTGGGGATGTATTACTT
>JABMQA010000248.1 GCA_013203545.1 Bacteroidota bacterium | reverse complement strand
CATTTACAACGAAATGTGCAACTTTATTTGCCTTTTTTATCAACATTAAATTGTTGGTTAAAAGACGTTTATGAAGTCCGAAACTTTAGTTAATCATTAATTGTTTTTTAGATAATTCTGGCCAAAAGTACGAAAAATGCAGGATCGGACTATCAAAAGCATGACTTTTGGCATTTTTCATTTCCCGGTTTATATACTCTATTTGTAGATATGGTTATTAACAAATTTGATAGCCTTGAATAGCCCATAGGTAAAAAGCCCGAAATCCAAAATGCTGAAAAACTTCTTACTTTTGCCAATTCAATTAATCGGATGTCGCAGTATTGAATTATGATATTGGAACAATTTTTATTCAGAAATCAATATTATCAGCACCTATTAGGATTACAACAGAAGGAATTATGATATCAAGCTACTTTAGGAAAGATCAGTTAACAGCAAATGAAAAAAAGGACATTGTTTCAAAAGCATATTTATATATCTCAAATGCTGATGTAAAACAAATCTGTAAAAACAGGAAATTCCCATCCTCAGTGAATGTAGATTCAAATTTACTATCTCATTATATTTTGCAGAATTCAGGACTTGAAAAGATGCTCGAAAGCCTTTCTATGAAAGAAGTTGTAGCACTGTATATTATGAGCTCTATGGGCAGAATACCTGATGTTCGCTTTTTCGGGTCAATTTATCGTGAAGAGTTCGATGCCCGTACCTACTATTTTACCTTTAATCAAAATTACAAGGATTTATATAAAGAAGTTGTTGAAAAGTTAGTTTGTAAAGGAGTATTACTCCCAGCTTTTTTTGTTGATTTTAATGCAAAATCAAAACTGGAGCAAACCTATTTCTACTTTCCCGACGAATTTGTTAAGTACCTCCCCCAGATATTATTTTCTAAAAAGGAGGAGGTAACCGGCATTGTCAGCTCTAAATTGCTTCGTGAAGAATTAGTCCGGGTATTGGAGAATAGCATCGGTGCGAAATCCGGAATATTAAAAGTTGGGGCAAATGCTTTCAGTATGTCTATGCTTAAGAAAAAATTATTTGAGCAAAAACTCAAGGAAAATGATACATCGATTAAGAATATCTCTGAAACCACATTCCTTATCAGTATTGTAACAGATTTGTTCGATTCCCTAAAATCGAATATTTGGTTTAATTCTGATGAAATTGATACAATCATTAAAATTTGCCTTTTTGGCACAAAATTCAAATTACGGGGGGCAGATGTTTGCGAAGTTGCTTATGACTGTGGGATATTATGCAAACACCCAGCAGACAATAAGCTATTTCAAAACACGCAACAAACATATTCTGCTGTCGCAGAACCCAATGAGTATATTTCGGATGTGAATGGCAAAATGGAATTGGATATCTATAGGGTTCCATTCCCGGAATTGGAGGTTTTGTCAAGATCAGCAATATTTTTTGTTAAAGATGGTAAAACATTAATTGAACCATCTTTGGAATTGATTACCAAAAACATCAAAAAGTTACAGGATAATGAAATTTATGATAATTTATGCAACAAACTTTCCCAGTTTTTACATGCCCACAAGACTCACAAAAGTTTATACGGAAAGCGAATAATACATCGCAATTTGCTTGTGGCAAAAGTCACCGACTTGTCGGTTCGGTTGATGCTGGAAAAGAAATTCACAGATCCGTCTGAACTTGTAAAACTGACAGACAATTATTACGCTTTTCCTGTAAATAACCGGAAAAAAATTGATGCCATGTTAACAAGGGCAGGATATATGATCAAAGAAATCATAGGGTAAAGTAATGAAGCGCATTAAATTAGAAAAGGCTGATATAGAAGGTTTAGATGTTGTAAGTTGTTCCTACAACTTGCGCAAGGACCTGGTTACATTTGTTGATTTTTGTTTTAACAATTACCCAAAGCGTAGCCACCGTAATAATGATATTTCGAAAACAGATTTACGTAAAATAGCTAAGGCTTTTGGTAATAAAGATGTTATTAACAACATAAAAGAGTATGGTGAGTCTGATTACATTGATTTTATCGATAGTGTTGTGTATAAATTAGGACTTGTAGTGTATGATACAAAAGGGGAATATGTTGGATATTACAGTAGTGAGCCTTCGTACCCTGATAATCATATTAATGTAAATTTTAAAGAATTTGAGAAATATCTCGGATTGTCTCCATACAAACAGGATGAAAAACTTTTAGGAGCAATTATTGACAAATACGATAATGTTGATAATGAATTTTGTACAATGAAATATCATTCTCGTTTAGATAAATTTAAAGGAAGGGGTAATTATGACATAATGCATCACATAAAATTTGACGTTGCACGTAGGTATATGTTAGATATATTAAGTCAATTACCTGCCGGAGAGTGGTATGCCACTCAGTCGTTGATAAAATATCTTAAACAAGTGTTTCCATTATTTCTTATCCCTGATAAAATTAAATGGGATAAATGGACAACTAATAAGTCACGGTATGCCGGTATTAAAGAAGTTAGGATTGAAGATACTGACAGGTACAATAGCGGAATACAGATTAATGAAAACGATGCCGACGTTTTCGAAAGGGTTGAGGGACGATGGGCCGAGCGTTTTCTTGAATACATCCCTTTAATATTGGGTTTTGTTGATGTTGCTTATGATAAGGATTTCAGCACTGAAATTTACCCTGTTTCCAATAAACTCAAAGCTTTTAAAGTTAATTACCGCTTAGAAAATTATCATCAAAAAGATTATCCCGTAAAAGCCACTTTGCAACCCAATTTTGATTTGATAATTGAAGCGCCTATTTACCCGGCATCAATTGCAAGAGCATTTATCGACATAAGTGATACCATTACCGAAGAACCTCATCTGGTGTTACGTTTGAATAAGAAAAAAATTATAAAATACCATGCCGATAATACAGAAGCAAACATTATCGGCCAACTGGAAGAAATATTGTCCAATCCGATACCTGCAAATGTTCGGATAGAGTTGAGCGAATGGATGGAACAGACCAACAAATTTGTGCTTTATTCCAGATTGGACCTTTACGAAAACAGCGATACCAAGGATAGGCTTGAAGCAGAACATGTAATAAACAACAAATTTTCATTGATAAAAGATGGATTAAGCCTGCATGAAAATCTAATGGTTTCCGGCAAAGTACCTGTGCTTATTAATCATAAAGATGAAAAGTTTACACTTGCGCCAAAAGGTTCAAATACGATATTTGCCACCAAAGATAAAACTGTTTTAAAAGCAAGAACAAAGGAAAGGGTAAATATTTCTTCCGATACATACATTATATATTCCATTGATAATCAAGAATTCTATAAGGAGTTATTATTGAAATGCATGGAAGAAAAACTACTTGAATTTTACGACGCTGACAGGTGTACGCTCAAGTTCCATAAAAAACTGGAAAAGAGGGTTGGTGACATTATCAGCAAACTCAAAGCTGATTATATCGTTTCAATTAAAAATATTCAATAATCAATAAGTTTAATGCCATTAATAATACAAAGTGACCACACTTTGATGGTTGAAGTAAAGCATGAAAAATATGCATACTGCCGCGATTTTCTGGCTTCTTTTGCAGAACTTGAAAAATCGCCTGAATTTATTCATACCTATCGGATTACACCATTGTCCCTCTGGAATGCGGCAGCACTTGATATTAAACTTGAAGAAATTACAGAAGGTTTAAAAGGTTTTTCGCGCTACGATATACCTCAAAATGTATTGGCGGACATCAAAGACTGGTACTCGACTTATGGAAAGCTAATCCTGCGTCCATATAAAAATGGTTTTTTGCTGCTCGAAATCAATTCCAAGATAATATTCGATCGTGTATTGCACGAAGAGAAATTGACAAAATATTGGCGTGATACGATAAGCAATGGTTTACTTATTGACCTCACCAACAGGGGAGATGTAAAGCATGCTTTGGTAAAAATAGGTTACCCCGTAAAAGACCTTTGTGGCTATACCAAAGGCGATCATTTTAGCCTAAAACTACTTGATACCGACCACGAGGGAAATGTTTTCAAACTACGCGATTACCAAAGCGAGGCAGTTGAGGCATTTTATCATTCAGGCCGCGAAACCGGGGGAAATGGTATTATTGTGTTGCCCTGCGGTTCCGGAAAAACTATTATTGGTTTGGGTACAATTTCACGAATATCAAATCACACATTGATTATTACTACCAATAATGTATCGGTTCATCAATGGCGCGATGAGTTGATTTCAAAAACAGATATAGACCCTGAGGATATTGGCGAGTTTACGGGTTTGAACAAGGTTATTAAACCAATTACAGTCACCACCTATCAGATGCTTACATACCGAAAAAGCAAGGATGATAAATTTTTTAACCTTGATCTGTTTACGCTTCAAAATTGGGGGCTGATACTTTACGATGAAGTTCACTTGCTACCTGCCCCAGTTTTTCGTGCTACAGTGGGGATACAAGCAAAACGTCGTATGGGGCTTACAGCAACTTTGGTTCGTGAGGATGGTAAGGAGGATGAGGTTTTTGCACTTATAGGCCCCAAAAGATACGATGTGCCATGGAAGGTTTTGGAAAACAAAGGATTTATCGCCGAAGCATATTGCACTGAATATCGTATTCCGATGGATGAAAAGATAGAAATGGAATATGCACTTTCGAACCGGCGTGGAAAATTTCGCATAGCGGCCGAAAACCAAATGAAGATTAGATTGGTGGTGGAATTGATAGAGAATCATTTTGATGATCAAATTTTAGTTATTGGTCAGTATATTAGTCAGATTGAAAAAATAGCAAGGGATTTGAATATTCCCATTATAACAGGTAAAACGAAAAATGAAGAACGCGAAATGCTTTATAATAAATTCAGGCACGGTGAACTGAAAGTACTGGTTGTGTCAAAAGTAGCGAATTTTGCAGTTGACCTACCTGATGCAAGCGTACTAATTCAGGTTTCAGGAACTTATGGCTCGCGACAGGAAGAAGCCCAAAGGCTCGGACGTATTTTACGACCAAAGAAAAAGCGGTCACATTTCTACACTTTGGTTTCGCAGGGAACAACTGAGCAGGATTTTAGTATCAATCGGCAGATGTTTCTTGTAGAGCAGGGATACAAATATGAAATACGTTATTTTTAGCAAATTACAAGTATTGAACGGACCAGGTATTGATATGGGGATTATCCTGGAATACTATTCAGAAACAATCCCCCCTGTCAATCTCAGTAATTCGGTTTCGGTGTTGATAAGGTTGAAAATGGCCTCCAGGCGACGGATGGATGAATTGAGATATCTCAATTGAATATCCCTGTAATTGAATGAATTGATAGCGCCTGCCTTAAACTTTTCTGCTGCGATCTGCAAATTCAATCCGGTACTTTCGCGTGAGGCTTCGGCAACAACCATTAAATTTTTGCGGATATTAAAAAGATCGTATTGATTTTGCATCTGGTTACTGAGCGTCCTTTTTAATTCATCAAGGGTGATTAAACCTATATCTTCATCAATCAGGGCATTTTGAACTGCACGCCGGGTAGCCCCGCCATTAAACAGGTTAAAGCTGAGGGTGAAATTGGCATAATAGCCAGAAGAGTAATAATTGCCGGCATCCTGTCCGGTGTATTTGAGCCTTGAATTGGCATAATCGGCACCTGCTCCCAGGTAAAGGGAAGGATAAATATGACCTTTTGCAAGTGCTGTGGAATTTTCATAGATCTTCTGGTTAATATATTGATTCAGCAGGGTTTTGTTGCTTTTCAACATCTTGCCCATCAGCGTATCCAATATGTAATCATTTACATCAACGTTAAATTCGTCGATGAGTTTGAATTGCGAATTTTCATCCAGCGCAAGCAATAATTTAAGCAACAGGGTTGCATTTTGCAGGTTGAGTTCCTGCTGAAGATAATTTACCGAATCACTGAGATATGCATCATTTGCCTGCAATACATCAAAGGTTACAGCGCTGCCAAATTGTTGTTTGGTCTTCATATAAGCATACCTGTCGCGCGATAACCCCTTTACCTCTTCGAGCACATTCAGGATTTCGGTTTGCAGCAAAATGTTGTAATAGGCCAGAATTATTCCCTGTATTGTATTTTCAACGATCACGGCGGCGTACCCTTCGGAT
>JABMQA010000247.1 GCA_013203545.1 Bacteroidota bacterium | reverse complement strand
GGTCATTAGAATTGTTGTCAACCACAAGGATTTCATAGTTCGGATAGTCTGTTTTTTTCGTAATACTGTTTATACATTGCTCCAGTAGCGTTTTGTTGTTTTTGGTTGGGATAATAATACTTACAAGGGGATATGGATGTGGTAATTTGTATTTTACCCTGTACATTTGCAATGGTAGTATTTCGATATCTGCATCTATTTTTCTGCGTTGGAGGTGTTCCGAAATAGCTTTTTGGGCAGCAATAACCGCATAGGGTTTTTTTTCCGAACCAATAGATGTGCTTTGTTGGTGAGTTCGCCAGTGATAGAGCACCAGTGGAATGTGAATAATCTGTTCCGGTTTTACATATTCGATTATTCGCAGCGCCAGGTCATAGTCCTGCGATCCTTCAAATTGTTGCCTGAATCCCCCAACTCTTCTTACCAACTCAGTTTTATATATGCCCAAGTGGCTGACAATATTTTGCGACAAAAACAAGTCATAGTTCCAATCGCATTTGAAATATGGATCTGAGCGTTTTCCCTGTCTGTTAATTTTGTCTTCATCAGAATATATCAAGCAGGCATCAGGATGTTGGTTTATTGCATTTACTACCCAAAAAAGTGCATCCTTCGAAAGCAGGTCGTCATGGTCGAATAGCGCAAGCCATGCACCACTTGCCATATTGATAGCATCATTAGAGGCGAGGGAAATATGACCGTTCTCATCCCTAAAAACAACTTTTATCCGTTGGTCTTGTTCCTGAAACTGTTTCAAGAGGCTGATAAATGTTGCATCGGTGGAAGCATCATCCGCAATGCACAATTCCCAATTTGGATAAATTTGATTTTGAATCGATTCGATGGCCTCTTTCAACCATGTGGGATTGCCGTTGAAGGTAGGCATAATTACTGAAATTTCAGGCCGGTGTTCAAATTTTTCAATGGCTGCCTTCATCTTTTGTATTTCTTCGATCGAAAGCTCAGTGTATAAACGGATCCATTTATTATAATCGTGCCTATTTATAGAGGCGAATCCCTCTTTTCGGGCGTGGAATATGATGTGTTTTATTTTAGAAATTACTCCCGGTAATCCATTACTTGAAAGCACACCAAAGGCTTTTTTTATGAAAACCTTAAAACCACCTAAATCCTGGATAAATGAAAGCATAAAGGAGATTTTATGGTATTGCCTCTTGATACTTCGCTTATCAACTAATCCCATTACGATTTATATTTTTTGTTCGTCTGAACTGTATTTACAAAAATAACTTTTTGAGGGTAAAAATCATCAATTAAACGTTCAGAAATCTCATGAATAACAATGTGTGGATATTCTTGTTTAGAGGACATCCCCAAAATCAGGTTTCAATTTTTGAAAAGTTAATGCACCAATAACAAATATGGCAAAGGTAACGCTCCAAAAATATACATTCATCTCAACATACTCAAAAAACCATTTTTCCTCAATGAAAGTATAGCGGTAGCCTTCGGTTATGTAGAAAAACGGGTTTAATAAAGCGATGTAACGGTAATTCCCATTGAGCATGGAAAAGGGCCAAATTATTGGCGTGGCCCAAAACAACATGGTAACGATAATATTTACAATATGAGCCATATCATTGATAAATACATTAACTGAAGCAACAAACCAGGCGATGCCGGAAAGCAATACCACAGTGGCAAATAAATAATAGAAGATTTGAATCCAGTAAATTGTTGGATAAATACCATAGAAAAACATGAGGAGCAATATAATAAAGCCAACCAATATTGCATGAACAATCATACCCGAGAAAATTTTAATGATAGGGATCATACTCACCGTAAAACTTGTTTTTTTAATCAGGTATGCATATTCCTGCAAAGCAGTACAACTAACTATCATAGTCTGGCTTATAAACATCCACGGAATCATAGCCACGATAAGCCAGGGTGCGAAAGCTCCCCCCATAGCCGTTTGACCGGCCTTTAATCCATATGTAAATGCAAACCATATCACCAAAATATATACTGCGGGTTGAATAAATGCCCATGGTAAACCGATAAACGATGAAAAATAACGACTTTTAAAATCGCGGATAACCAGCGTGCGCATGATATTCCTTTGTTTGATCATGGTCAACACAAAGTAAAACAATCCTATAACATATTTCATTATTCAAAAATGCTTTTTAATTATTATTCATTTTCAATCATGTGATGCACCAAAAAAAGGAAATGCCGGCTGGTAAAAATTATACCGTATGGGAAACAACGGTTGCCTCATCTATAATCAATGCCGTACCCATGCGGTATTTTACATCGGGGTTATAAACTTCTATTATCATTGCATCATGTACCCAATGATGGTGTTGTTCAGTGCTTTCATGAATTGATATCACACCGAAAG
Organism: Bacteroidota bacterium; assembly: GCA_013203545.1. Classification (GTDB taxonomy): domain Bacteria; phylum Bacteroidota; class Bacteroidia; order Bacteroidales; family 4484-276; genus JABMQA01. The sequence goes on along the minus strand of JABMQA010000247.1, from coordinate 646 downwards.
AAAAACTATACCGACCATTTCCAATTTTAGGGAAAATAAAGTCGATTGCGACAATTGTTGGTTTATCAATTTCGAACTCCACAGGTTGATGATAAGCATGGCTGTTGATATTGAACAGGGTTGATCCAAACTGGCCATTGAGTAACAGATGTATGGCAGGGGTTACCAGGGTCTGTTTCGTTGTTAAATACAGCAAAACCCTTACTTTTTCACCACCCTGCAAAAGGCTGATATTTTTGTTTAATTCAATATCGATTATGGAAGCGAACTGGATGTGACATCCTCCAATTCCAAAAGATTCACAACTGCTCAAGTCTTGCCATTTTATTTCACCATAAATAGCAGCAAGTGCTTTATTCCCACCAAACGATATCAATGGGCCTTCGTTATCAGGGGTTTCTATTTGCGTATCTATCGCTGTATTGGAAGTCATGAAGGCATTGTAGCAATCTGTAACATAGATTGGGTCGCCCTGCTCCCTGATTTTTCCTTCGTGCAGCCAGATGGCCTGAGAGCAAAAGTCCTTCACAGCGCTTAAACTATGCGAACATAACACAATGGTTTTATCCCTGTCCTTGAACTCCCTTATCTTCCGGTAGCATTTCTGCTGAAACCTTATATCCCCTACACCCAATGCTTCATCGGT
>JABMQA010000246.1 GCA_013203545.1 Bacteroidota bacterium | reverse complement strand
GTCCAGTCGCCATAAATTCTTTTAATGGTTGGTGTCCCGAGTTTGGCAATCTCATCGAGCATTCCTTTGATGTTGGAATAGGGAATATTATCCGCATCAATAAGAACTGCCAGTTTTAGATCATTTCTTTCTTTCATTGTTAAGCGTTTGAATAATTCTTGCGAAGGTATGAAATTTAAACAGCCCTATGGTTTAGGGGGACGAAATATTGCACATTCCTTTTATTTTTGAATTTTGAATATCCAACACCGAATGTCGAATGTTGAAGTGCGGGATACCGTTTTCGGAGGATTACAATCTAATATCAAAGATCAAACATCTGACATCTTATATCAATCAAGTTACTTTATCCAAAGGACTCCGTTGGAGAAAATGAATACTCCCTGGTGATGTCAGATGTCCGATGCAAGATGTTAGATGTATGATGTTCCTCCGTTAGCCACTTCAATTTAAAATGTATAATTGAGTCCACTCCGAAAAGTCTGTTTGGGCCACAAAACCTCAAAAACACTAAATTTCACGAAATTTAAATTGTTGGTTTAGTTGTTTTTGAGGGACTTTGTAATTTAGAGTTTTCGTGGCATTTCTCTTTTTTATTACTTTTCGGAGTGGGCTCAATGTTTATAGACGACGCTAAACGCTGTTGACTATGTGCCCTTAGGTACATAATATCCAGTAAGAAAATACAATCATGTACCTTAAAGGCACATAAAAAAAATGAGGGCCAATATTTGCTATAAACATTATGCCCCTACCGGGACAGAAAGGTCTGGCTATTTCATGATAGTTGGGGAGTGCCCACTTTACTACCTACTTTGCCGTCCGCTTTGCCGCGAGGCAAGTAAGGTAAGCGAGGCAAGTGAGACAGGTCTTTGGCAGAAAACTTAGATTGCACAAAATAATCTCCGAATATACTGACATCAGCACAAAACTATTCTTATTTTTGTTTAAAAATTCATTTTCGCTCAAGGATAACCGGGAAATGCTTCTCACAGTGCAACAACAAAATATTATCAATTCAACCGGCAACATAAAAATAAATGCTGTTGCCGGGTCCGGGAAAACCACCACCATTATTGAGTATGCCCGCTCACGCCCAAAAAACAGCAAAATCCTTTATCTGGCATTTAATAGATCCGTCAAGATTGAAGCTGAAAGAAAATTTAGAGAGTTGGGACTTTATAATGTTAAGGTTGAAACTGCACACTCGCTGGCATACAAGAATATAGTATTTAAGCATGAATATAAAGTAAGGGCCGGAGCCTATAGAACACATGAAATTGTGGAGATATTAGGGTTGAATGGTTTCGGCAGCGAAAAGTTGATGGAATACATAATTGCAACTCACATCAATCGGCTTATAACTTACTTTTGCAACAGCGACAAGACGAAAGTACATGATTTACATTATCCCGAAATTATTTGTGATCCCAAGGCAAAGGGTTTTGTTGATAAGAATTATGCATTTATCCGGGAACAAGCCAGACAATTTCTTGCTAAAATGGATGCAGGTGATATTGATGTTATCCATGATTTTTACCTAAAGAAATATCAGCTTTCGAAACCAAAACTCAATTATGATTTCATTCTGTTTGATGAAGGGCAGGATGCGTCACCGGCCATGTTAGATGTGTTTCTCAGGCAAACTGCAACAAAAGTTATTGTGGGGGATACCCATCAGCAAATTTATGGGTGGCGTCATGCCATAAATTCGTTGGAAAAAGCCGACTATAAAATTTTCAACCTTTCAAATAGTTTTCGGTTCAGCCAGGATATTGCTAACCTTGCAATGGAAATATTAAAATGGAAAGATCAAATTCACTCGTTTGATCCGGTAGAAATTACCGGTACCGGAAACTCAGGAAAATACACAAGCAAGGCTGTTTTAGCAAGAACTAATCTTGGATTGCTACTAAAAGCCATTGAGTATGTTACTGATCGTCCCAAGATCAAGACCATTTATTTCGAGGGTAATATCAACTCATACACTTACGCTGACGAAGGCGCATCACTTTACGATATATTGAATCTTTATAATGGAAAACGTAAATTTATTAAGGACAAGTTGATTTTGCAGATGAATAGTCTTAATGAGCTTGAAGAGTATATTGAAAAAACCGAGGATGTGCAGTTGGGTATGATGGTGACGATTGTGAAGGAGTATGGGAATGAAATCCCGGATATTATCAGGGATATCAAAGCCAAACATATTGATGGTGATGACAAAAAAATGGCGGATATCATTTTTTCGACAGTACACCGTAGTAAGGGAATGGAGTACGATGCTATACAGCTTGCCAATGACTTTATCAATAAGGAGAAAATCGAAAAATTGGTTTCCCAGTCAAGAAATGAAGCAATTTATTCAAAAATAAATGAGGAGATAAATTTGCTTTATGTTGCGGTAACAAGAACCAGGAACAGCATCCATATCCCTGATGTATTGTTGCCTGATGATTTTCCTGCATCAAAACACATATTTATCGAGAAGCTGGAATCCCAAAGTGAAAATCGGAAAAAGCAAAGTCAGTACGGTGTTAAGGATGCTGATTTGGATTATCTATCAGATGTGCTGGTTGGAAAAACCAGCTACTCGCTGAAGAAAATCAGGGAAAAACACAAGGAAGCCTATATGCCCTGGAATATGGAGGATGACGATGAACTGACCATTATGTTTTGCGAGGGTAAGAGGGTTACCGAGATGGCTGAATATTTTGGTCGTACAAAAGGTGCTATTCGTGCCAGGATAAAAAAGCTGGAGTTGAAGGAGAAGTATATTTTTTGATTATTTCCGGCCAGGAAAAGAAATAGTTGTTGATTATCGGCTGTTTTCAAATAATTCTGATTTTAGCTTCACTATTCTTTTTGCCTCAACTTTTACCTGTTTCATATGGCCAAAATTGGTGGCAAAGTATATGATCGGGCTGTATAAATTTCCAGATACACGTGTGAGAACGGATGAGATCCTGTAAAATTCCTTCCTTGCTTTGACTTTACCGGCCTGTAGTTCATAAGGTGTCATGTTCTTTGGTTTAAATACAACGGTATTGTGATCATAATATCTCCAGTCGGTGGTAATCAGGCGACCTTCATGTTTCAGATCTTCGTAGGTTTTGGTTCCGGGGTAGGGGGTTAATACATTGAAGGAGACAGTACTAACTTTGTTTTTCTTAAGAAAGGCCACAGTTTCATGAAAGGTTTCAGCCGTATCGTTGTCAAAACCAAAAACCATAGAGGCATGGATTAGTATCCCCATCTTTTTAATCTTTTTGAACGCACTTTCCAAATGCTTAATTTCCTTAATTGACTTACGCATCGACTTTAACTGTTCCTCCGAAACACTTTCGATTCCGAAGAAGAGTACTTTGCAACCACTGTCTGCTGCCAGTTGGATTAATTCATCATCATTTACCAACAGGGATACGGAAGCCTGTCCTACCCAATTAATTTTTAATGGTTTGAGCGCCCTGAATAATTCTTTAGCATATGCTGGGTGGCCAATAATATTATCATCCAGAAACATAAAATTCTTTGCACCTGATTCCTTGATGTCGCGTACTACATTTTCGACAGGCACATGTCTCATTTTTTTTCCAAATAGATTTGTGACACAACAAAAATCACAGTTATAAGGGCAGCCTTTGGTTGTCATAATCGGAATAAGACTGTACAGTCTTCTTTTGACCATTTTACTGAAATCTTTCGGGATATATTTTCCCAGATCAGGTGTCGGGTTATGGTATTTTATTTTCAAATTGTTATTCTGGAAATCTTCGAGTAGTGTTTCCCAGACACCTTCAGCTTCACCAACTACAACACAATCAGCATACTGCAGGGCCTCATCCGGAAGTATAGTGGCGTGTACCCCGCCCAGTACTATAGTTCTGCCCCGTTTTTTAAATTCCCGGCAAAGTTCGTAAGCCCGAGGGGCATTTGCCGTCAGGCAGCTTATGGCAACCAGGTCGCATGCCTCCTCAAGATCAACATTATCAGTCTCTTCTTCAATAATTTTTACTTCATGTTCAGTAGGAGTAAGCCCTTCAAGTATATAAAGTGCAAGTTGGGGCATCATAAGGCCTTTGTTGGTTCTTTTTTCGGCATCAATGGTGGGGGAGATCAGAAGTATTTTCATATAAATTTTAGTGCAAGATTTTTTTTTAATGTTAAATGACTTGAGTCATCAGTTTACCTTACGTGTAACGAAATTGTATGTGTTACATTGTTCTTGTTCCTTTTCTACCTGTTTCCTATCTGCAATTCACATAAACCTTAATAGTCCCTTTGCCATCAGAATCTTCCAGGGCTTTGCCGAGAATTCCGGTATCAGCCCAGTTGTCAAGGTTACTAATTGTCCGGGCTTTTCCTGCACTTTCTGAGATGGTAAGTTTCTGGCCCGCCTGTATGTTTCTTGTGTCACTTACCTTCACCTCGGCCTGGCCAAATACCACCACTGCAAGGTAATCGCCCGGCATAACATTTCCTTCTGCATTTTCAAAGCTTTTTAGCGTTTTTGCTGTTTCACCTTCCGGCGCCTGTTCCAATTCTTCACGGATGGTGACTTTGTACTGCACAATACCGAAAACAGCCTGTGAGTTTGACTGTGTGGCTTTGTTGATATTTACAACAGGAAAGCCTTCACCGTCCAAAACATTTTCTTCCAATCCACCGGCAATGCAAACAATGTCTCCGGGTTCCAAAGAAGAATTTCCGGTATTTTTCGCATAAGTGCTGTTACCTTTTGAAAATACATTGTAGGCATGGATCTGATCCGGTGTGTAGAATCCCCATTCTCGGTTTAACATTGTTGTATTACCAAAGAAAGCATAATCATCGGCTGCAGATACATAAACGCCATCATCTGCGGCATCGTTAACATAAAGCCCATCAGCACAGTCGTTAACATAATATCCACGGGCACCGGCTTTTTCAACGGCAATCCCATTATCTCCGGCATCATCAACAGAAATTCCATTAGCCTGAGCGTCGTCAATTGTAACTCCATTTTCACCGGCTTGAGTAACATTAAGTCCATCTTCAGCAGCATAGCCAACATGAAAGCCATTTTTGTCCGTATTGATAATGCTGACACCATTTCCATCTGCCATCGCAACATAAAACCCATCCTTACCGGCAGAAAAAACCTGAACACCCCATTCATCAGCCCGACCCACGTAAAGCCCATTACCCTCTGCGCCGGCGACTTCAAAACCATTATTCGACGAATTGTCTGTTTGGGTAGAAGGATTTCCGGCCTCATAAACAGAAAAACCAGAACTGTAAGTATGGCTAATGTTAACACCATCACCCTGGCATTCATTCACAAAAATAGCAGTTGTATCAGACCAGCCAACATAAAGCCCATAGCCTTCTGCACCGGCCACTTCAAAACCGCTTCTTCTTAAGAAGCTTGGGAAGGTTCCAACAGGATATCCGACACTTCCAACATAAATACCGGTACCAAACGTATGATTAATATTTACGCCATCACCATCAGCATGCCCCACAAAAAGTCCATTATCCTCTGCACCAGCCACTTCAAAGCCATTTTTATGTGTGGTGCTATACATTTTCAATGTTGGATTTCCGGCAGATTCAACAAATACACCATTCATGTCAGCCTGCCCGACGTAAAGACCATGGCCTTCGGCACCTCCAACCTCAAAACCATTTTTAGCTGAATTTGCAGTAACTGCAGAAGGATTTCCGACAGATCCAACAACAAAACCATCACCTCCCGTAGAACCTATAGAAACACCCTTCTGACCGGATTCCCAAATAAAAACACCAGACTCATCTGCCCGGCCGACATAAAGTCCGTTACCTTCTGCACCTCCTACTTCAAAGCCGTTTTGATACACACTTCCATAATCTGCTGAGGGGTTACCAGCAGATTCAACTGAGAATCCGTCAGAACCAGATTTATAAACAGACACACCTTTACCACCGGCGTCATATATAAAAATACCATGACTGCCAGCATAAGAAATTTGTAATCCTTCCTCACCAGTTTCATTAACATAAACACCAGACTCATCTGCCCGGCCCACAAAAAGTCCGTTACCTTCTGCACCGGCCACTTCAAAGCCGTTTTTATGATAGCTATTGAGTTGTGAAGAAGGATTTCCGACAGATTCAACATAAAAACCATCACTGCCGGTAGAACCAATTTTAATACCCTTATTACCGGCATGACCAACAGCAAAGCCATCACCACTGACTTCATCAACTGAAACACCATTAAGGTGGGCCCACCCAACGAAAAGTCCGTTACCTTCTGCACCACCCACTTCAAAACCATTTTTTTCGGGGCTTGAAGTTTGTTTAACGGGAGTCCCCACTCTATCAACAATAAACCCATCATTACCGGAAGAACCAATATAGACGCCACAATCACCCGTACCCGAAGCATACATACCAAACTTACCGGCAGAGGCTATTGAAATTCCACTGGAATCTGCCCGGCCTACAAAAAGGCCATTACCTTCTGCACCGGCCACTTCAAAGCCATTTTTTTCGCCACTTTGCTGAGGCAAAGATGGGTTTCCGGCACGAAACACATACACACCATCTTCGGTTGATTGATCAACTGAAACTCCCCCCAATATTCTTGCTTTGCCAAGTACATGAAGTTTTTCGCTGGGGTCATTCGTTCCAATTCCTACTTTTCCATCCGTTTTTATAAAAACCCCCTCATTGCCACCATCACCGGATAACCAATTATAATTTAATTTGATGTTTTGTGTGGCCATATGATCTCCAAGGTTATCTCCGCCATTGTTGTCAACATACTGCTTTGTAGCAGCATCATTGTTTGAAGTAGGATCTCCCAGATTTGTTATTTGCATATTTGACATATTCAGGTAAAACTGTGCCGTGTGGTTTCCAAGATTATCACCGTTGCTGTCAACATACTGTTTTGTAGCAGCATCACTACCAACAGAAGGATCAGCCAGGTTGGTAATTTGTTGATTCGACATATTCAGATAAAAATTTGCGGTATGATTTCCCAGGTTGTCACCGGGAACACCTGTTAAACCCGAGCCATTCCCCACAAATAAATTTGCTGCAACAGTACCTTCAACCTCGATGGTTCCATCAGGTAATATTCTCGCCCGCTCGGTCCCGCCCGTTACAAAACGGATACTGTCGTTATCTGATGTTTGTTCCGTGTCAACCCATGTATCACCATCAGTATCTGAAATTTTACTGGTGGCTATTGAACCGGAAATTGTGACGGTGTTGCCATTGCTGATACTAAGATCGTTTCCTGTAATGGACAATGTTTGTAATTCATTTGCCGGGTCGGCATCGGCATCATCTTTATGGGCCGTATTTTCGGAATACAAAGCATAAGGAACACTTAGCAGTTGTACAGTTCCCATCCAAATAAAGTTGTTCCCACCTGCCGGATCGATTTCTGTTTCGAGATACCGTGAACCGCTTCCCCAGTCAATGGTCGAAAATATCCCGATATCGGGTATTCCGTTGCCAATTTCAATATCCACCAAACCAAACTGGTTGGTTGTCGCTGAATGGGTTTCGCGGAAAATAACCGTTCCAATCACCGATCCTTCATGTATGCTCATCCGAAGACTAACAGCTTGATTTACCAGAATTATGCCTGCATTGTCTCTTGCCACTGCCTGGTATTGGATGGCCTGTGGGGTTTGGGCAATTGCTGAAAGTGTGATAACGATTGCCAGCGTGGTTGATAGCGTAAATTTTTTCATGTTTTTTTGTTAAAAATTATTCCTCAAATATAAGCTAAATTTTTAAGAATCACAATAACTGTTCAGAATGATAAATCCAAATCAAAAGAGGAATAAAATGCAATTAAAAGATCTTGATCCATTTTTACATAACCAGATCAACAAACTGAAAAAGGCCGGATACATTGAGGTAATTAAAAGTTATAGGAAAAAGCACCTAAATAATCACACTGTCTTTTTTATTATACGCTTCAATACTTTTGATGGCAGCGTGTTTCCCGAATTCAACCATCTCTTCAGCCTTATAAAAATCATACATATTACAGGCATCGCGGGATACTTCAATCAAAATATCCGGTGTGTATTTTTCGAGCGCCATCTTTCCGATCTGGTTGGTCATCATTCCGATCACCTCGGTGATCAGGTCGAAGTAACCCAGCTTTTCCTCTTTTTTAGTTGGGGTAGTTAAATGCAGCTGGTTGTAAAATTCCAATAGTTTGTTCTGATAGGTTGATTGCCTGGTCTCTTTTTCTTTTTTCGATGCTTTTGACCTTTCAACCTCAATGCCTGCATTCACATTCACCGCTATTAAAATATCATCCGGAACCCTCTTTACATGATTGATGGGTATGTTGTTTATCACCCCACCATCCACGAGCAGTCCGTTTTCGGTTTTTACAGGTGTAAGTACGGTTGGGATGGAAATGGAGGCCCTGATGGCTTCAAAGACACTTCCTTTTGTGAAAACAACTTCCTTTTTATTTTTAATATCTGTTGCCACAGCAGCAAATGGCAAGCTCATGTCTTCGATATTCATATTTGGAATAAACTCCTTCAACTTATGGATGAGCCTGTCGCCTTTTACCAGGCCCTGTGTGCTGAAGCTGAAATCAATCAGATTGAAGATTTTAATCTTGTCCAGGCTCAACAGCCAGTCTTTAAATTCCGCCATTTTTCCAAGGGCGTGCACAGCTCCTACCAGTGCACCCATGGATGTGCCGGTTATCGATACGATTTCAAAACCATGTTTTTCCAGTTCTTCTATCACCCCGATGTGGGCCATACCGCGGGCTCCGCCTCCTGATAAAACCAATGCTGCTTTTTGTTTCATTTTTTTTGTCCTTATAAATGAATGGTTACCTCTTTACAATCCTTTTGTTTATCCTGGAGCCATTGTTATCTACAGTCAAAATATAAATACCTGCCCTCAGATGGCCAACGTGAATTATAATTCTGTTGCTAAGGTTTTCTTGTTTTCTAATTACAGGTTTCCCTAACAAATCAGTAATTGTGATGGTAGCATCTTTTATGCTTTCCGAGCGGATAACAAGGTAATCGTTTACAGGATTGGGGAACACCGCTAAGTCCATATTATTTGCTAACTCCCCGTCAACACTGGTGGGAAATGATAATCCGTAGCCATATGGGAATAAAGCCTCTTTGCCGGCATTGTTTCTGAAAATATTGATAGGTACGTCATTAAAGGATTCCGGCCATGTATGCGATAGTTTTCCTGTGGGCAAATAATCACCGAAAATAACATCAGCAATCCCCGGACCACCTTCGGTTCCGGGAAGCCAGGCTGCAATAAAGGCATTTGCATCAACGAGTTCATCCCGGATATCGAGCGGCCGTCCCGAAAGCAGTATGACCACCATGGGAATGCCGGCATCCTTTACTGCCTCAATCATCAGTTTATCTTCATCCGATAGGATAAATCCACTACCACCTGTACCGAAAATATCGCCGCTTCCCTCTGCATAGGGATTTTCTCCAACCACAACCACAGCGTAGTCGGCATCAGGTACCTGATTGGGATTTCCGGTAAAAACAACCCTTTCGTTTCCTACAGCATTCGTGATGCCCTCAAGGATGGTTGTGCCCTCGGTTATTGCGCCCAAACCTCCCTGCCATGATATTGTCCAGCCACCGCACATGGCACCTATATCATTTGCTTTTGCTCCGGCAACCAATATGTCACCATTCACTTTTGATAACGGAAGGATGCCATCGTTTTTCAACAATACCAGCGATTCCCTGACAGCCTTTTGTGCAACTGCCCGGTGTGTAGGACAGCCCACTGTGTCTACCAGAGCCAGGTCAGCGTAGGGATTTTCAAATAATCCGAGTTGTATTTTTGCTTCCAGGATCCGCGCAACAGCATCATCGATCCTTTCTGTGGAAACCTCTCCTTCATTTACGAGTTGCGTCAGGAAATCAATAAATTGTATATAATTATCCGGCTGCATGGCCATATCAATACCCGCATTGATGGCTGTTTTAATGGCAGCTTTAAAATCCCCGTTCAGCTGATCAATACCTTTCCAGTCACTAAGAACTATCCCTTCAAATCCCATTTCATCTTTTAGCATGCCGTTTATTAATGCTGAGTTCGCATGGCATTTAACATTGTTCCAGCTGCTGAAAGAGATCATGACAGACCCCACCCCTGCGTCAACTGCTGAGAAATAGGGTGGGAGATGTATCACCCGTAAAGAATCCTCCGGAAGGATGGTATTTCCCTGGTCGATCCCATTCATGGTGCCACCGTCTCCGGCAAAGTGTTTGGCGCAGGCCAAAATGGTATTATCTGTACTGAGGTCATCTCCCTGATATCCTGATATTGCTGCCACACACATCGAGTCAACCAGTCCGGGTGATTCACCAAACCCTTCGTAGGTGCGACCCCAAAATTCGTTTTGAGGAACCGCTATACAAGGACTGAATGTCCAGTTGAGGCCGGTTGCACGTACTTCCAATGCTGTAATTTCAGCGCAGGTATTTACCAGCCCGGGATTGCGTGTGCAACCCAGACCAATGTTGTGTGGGAAAATGACAGCACCATACAGGTTATTATGACCATGCACGGCATCAATGCCATAAATGATCGGGATGGCCAGTCGTGTGGAAAGTGCCTTTTCCTGCATGTTGTTGTATATGGCAACCCAGCTTTCAGCCGTATTTGGTGAAGGGACACTACCACCACCACTCAATACCGAACCCAGAAAATAATTCTTGATATCCCAGAGGCCTGAAGCTTCAACGCTTCCCCGCTCGGCCTGGGTCATCTGACCGATTTTCTCCTGGAGGGTCATTTGTGAGATCAGGTCAGTAATCCTTGTGTCGACATTCCTTTCGGAATCAGGATATAACTGGCCGTGGCTTTGGAGAAGCAGCGCAGTGGTGAATAATAAAATGAATAATCCCCTCATATCGATCTGATTTGTTGTGATTTTGATGAATATTTACCACAAAGGTAGCGTAAATTAATTTGGAATTGGAGTGGGCTGGAGGTTAGACGAAAGTACTGTACAGAGTTTTACAATATGCAGTTGTGATGTTGATGTAGTTTGGTTTAGTGTTCATTATTACGATTTAGTCGTAATGCCTGAATGGGGTATAGTCGATGGGTTACGACCTTATTTTATTCCATTTTCTAATTCTTCGGTACTGAGAATAAGACCATCAATTCTTTTATATTCTTTGAAATTTGCTCCGTAGTATTTTTGATGTGATTCACTTAATAACCAGGACATCTTATTGTCTCGTCCGTCAAAAATGAATTTATGAAACCGTCCGTTAATTTTAAATGCAAGGATACCGTTCCCAAAACTGTAGGGTTCGAAACGAAATTCTTGTAACTCAAAAACATCGATTGAGTCGAGTTTGGATTCTATGTCTTTTCTAAAATCTTCAAAGTTCATTTTAAACAGATAAATTCATTAATAAAATCCTGCTTAATACCAGAAACTAAATCGAAATACCGTTATTCACTCCGCAGCTGTTCCAACATTTTTTTAGCATTTTCATTCTCTGGGTCGAGTTCTAGCACTTTTTCATATTGTTTTATAGCGGAGGCTTTGTCTCCTATTTTCACATATGCCTCACCCAGGCTGTCGAATGCATTGGCTGAGTTAGGATAAAGCTCTGTATTCCATAAAAATATCCTGATGGCGTCATCAGTTCTTCCATCCTGAAGTACTTTGTATCCTAACTGGTTGAACTCTACTTCGGCGAAATAATAGGCAGTATCGCTGCTAAGTTCAATGATCCTTGTTTGGGCAGCTTCCAACCCGCCAGAGAGATATGCACGTTCTGTCTGAAAGGCTGCTGACTCGTTAACGTATTTAATCACCTTATCCCTTCTTGCCTTTGCTACATTGATGTTCGGATTCAATTCGAGGCATTTATTGTAATAATTGACGGATTCCTCATACCGGCCGGTAATTCTGGTCAAATCAGCCAGGCGGAAATAGGCATCAATTTTGGTGGGTGACTGTTGAACCATCAGGAGAAAAACCTGCTCCGCTTCATTTAACTTGCCGGCCCTCCATAAATTGTTTCCGGTATTATCCATCACCCTGTAAGGGATTTCAATGTCATATCCGAGCCTGGTCGAAAGTTGTCTGTAATACTCCTTAACGCTGGCATAGCTCTGTTGTACAATTTCCTGCGGGCAGTTAAATCCTCCGAAAAGAGACAGAAATGAGCCTTTGCAATAAATGTAAGGGGTATATTCATCGTAATCAGCTCCCTGGAGGTATGACGAAGAAAACGTTAATCCACCCGGGGAATTTGTACCCATGAACTCAATAAACTTTTCAGTTGGTTGCCTGAATTCCTCCTGCTCGTTTTCAGCGTAGGTGAGATGCAGAAACCTATTGTTGTAGCTGGCGGTTTTGAAAACCTCATTGGCAGCTTCAAGAAATGCACTACTTCCTCCGTATCTTCCCGGACTGTTGATCAGGTATGCATTGAATAAATCAGGTTGTTTGATCAGGGTATATAATCCGAATACACCACAGTCGAAGCTACCCATGAAAATCCTGAAGTTGTTGGTGCGGTATTGTCCGTCGATGAATGGTATGAGTTCATTGCTGACGAATTCAAGAAATTTATCGCCAGTGTTCGGATATTGTGTGGCCGGTACTTCCGGAGGTATCACCTCTCCGTGCCCATGCTGGTCAACACCAACAAAAATGCACTCGGGGATCAGGCCTCTTGATGACAACAGGTCCAGTTCACTGGTGATGTTAGAAAAATAGGCAGGATAAGTGCCGAATAATTTAACGATGATGGGGTATTTGGAGTTGCTTTCTTCGTAATCCGAAGGTAAATGTATTAGCAGTGTTCTGTCACTATCCAGTATTTCCGAGTGCAGGGTCCGGTAGGTGCCGGATACAAGGTCATCGCCATCTTGCTGGGCATACATTGGTTGATCCAGGATCATTAAGAGGCCGATCCCGATAATCGGTAGCAAAATCATTTTTTTCATAACTATATACTTAAAGTAAATATTTCTCAATTGTCTGCAATAAAATATCTTTTTTTATTGGTTTTGTAATGTATTCATCAAAGATATCACCATATCTAATTCTTTCATGGGTCAGGGCATATGCGGATTGTGCTACTATTTTCAATTCAGGCAGGAACTCCCTGATGAGTTTAGCCGCTGTATGTCCATCCATTTGTGGCATTTTAATATCCATCAGCACGAGGTTGATATCCGTATTATTTTTGCAAATCTCAACAGCTTCAGTACCGTTTTTTGCATGAAATAATTCACTGCACAAATTTTCAATTACAGAAGTGATAAGGATGTCGGAAGTTTCATCGTCTTCAACAATTAATACTTTATTTTTCCTGGTCGGTTTAATGTTTTCCAGGCTTTCAAAGGTTGTAACAGGAATACTATCATTTTCCTCAAAAACATGATATGGGAGTGTAAAATAAAATATTGAGCCCTTATTTTCATCACTTTCAACCCGGATAGACCCACCCAGCATTTTGGTTAATGCTTTTGAAATAGACAAACCCAGGCCAGCTCCCTGTAACGCATTTGAGTCGGCAATATCCGCTTGGACAAACCTGTCAAAAATTGCATGCTGCCTGTTTTTCGGAATGCCAATTCCAGTGTCCCTTACATAAAACTCCAGCATAGGGGGTTTGCTGTCGGGTTTAACAACATATCCAAACGCAATGCTTCCATGATTGGTGTATTTAATGGCATTTTTAACCAGATTGGAAAGGATGCTGATGGTTTTGTCACGATCTGTTGTTATAAATGCATCTTTGGTGGGGATTCCATTTTGGTATGCGAAACGGATTCCCTTTTTATCTGTATCAGGTTTGAAAAAGCCAAAAATAAATTCAGTTAGTTCATTGATATTTGTTTTGGAAAGAAAAACCTCCATTTGCCCGGATTCTATTTTTGATATGTCAACAATATCGTTTATAATGTTTAGCATCCGGATGCCACTTCGCTCAATGATTCCGATATATTTTTTCCGCTTCTCACCTGATAATTGAGGCTCCTTAAGTAGTTCCGCAAAACCTAATATACCATTCATTGGTGTTCTGATTTCGTGGCTCATATTGGCAAGGAAAGCTGATTTGAGCTGATCGCTTTCTTCGGCTTTTTCCTTTAATTTATTAAGCTTCAACTCAAATTGTTTAATTTCTGTAATATCTGTAATTGTTCCTACATAACCTATAATTTGATTTTTATTATTGATCTCCGGTACTACCTGACCAAGCACCCAAATTATTGAACCATCCGTACGACGGAATCTGTATTCAGTATATGATGCAGAATTTTGAGATACCGCCTTTTGCCAACCATCTTTTATCTTTTTCCGGTCATCAGGATGCACAGCGTCAAACCATCCATTACCTAAAGCGTCATCCTGTTTAAGACCGGAAATTGAACACCATTTCGGATTTACATAAATCGTATATCCATCTGTTCGGGTAAGAAAAATGCCTACGGGTGAAGTCTCCGCCAGCGTTTGGTACTTGATTTCACTCAACTGAATGGCCTGCTCTGCCTCTTTAATGGCTTTTTCCTTTTCCTTTGTGGCAATTTCAAATTTTTGTCGATAAGAAAGTGAATAGAATATATCTTTAACTGTGAAATTATCCCTGCTATAAATGTCTTTTTCGATGTATTTCAAGTAAATGGTGAAAATAAAACTGTAAAAAATTGCAGCTGTACCTTTTGAAATCAAACCCGAATAGAGGATGGTGTTTATTTTTTCGAAATGCCAGAATGCCACCAATGAAAAAACTATTGTATCAAAACTTACTACCAAAACCATTGTAAGGGCAATTCTGAAAAATAAATATTTGATTCGCTTAGATACGAACTCATAGATAATTATTATTAATAATGAGTCAACAAAAAGTGTTAAAGTACCAACAATCAGTATCCAGGCATTGTTATCAAAGAGTTTGGTTGAAACATTATACGGGTTGTAAGTAGATGTGTCTTCAATATTCCAATTAAAAGTTTGTAAAAGAATTGACATCACAATATTTGCAGCCAGTAAGGCATATATTATTTTTCGGGTTTCGGTGGCATCTTCCTTAATATAAATTATCAGGATTGCAAAAAGACTACCAGTAAATAAAACTGTTGAACCCGGTGAAACAATAATATTATTTGTAATTGCCACATAAACGGTACTTGATAGAAACACCTGCATAAACTGAAACAACCCTAAAGCAGCAAATAGCAATCCAATTCCCATTGTCGAACGAATGCGAAATAGAAACAATATTAAAAATGCAACAAAAAACCCCTGTAAAAGGAATATTGAAATTTGATAATAATTAATTGATTCCATGGCTTTTACGATTGCAATAGTTATTTGAAGTTGTCATGTATATAAGAAATCGTTTTAATGAAAAATTAGAGTTTTTCGTTACAAATAATTTGTGATACCTCACCATATGTCTTTAATCTACAAAGCATATCGTAATTCCCATGTTCAAAGATAAAGTAAAAACCTTAGCTGGTAAATAAAAAGGATAAAAGTAAGCATTGATAAAATATGTATTTTTGATTTTGTGAATATTGGGTATTGTTTGATTCTATTAATAAAATAAAGCATATGGTTATTGATAAAGAACATTATGAAGATAAAATTGCCAGGCTCAAGGAGCGGGAAAAAGAAATGAAATGTCTTTACAAGGTGCAGGATATCATCAACAGCAACTTATCTGTTGATGATTTTTTAATGGAAATCACCAGGCATATATGGGGTGGATGGCAGTACCCAAACATTGCCAGGGTAAAAATAATTTTTGAAGGCAAAATATATGTTGAACCTGGCTGGGCCGAAACCGAATGGGTTCAATCTGCCGATATTGTTGTTGATGATAAAGTTTGTGGTAAAATTGAGGTTTATTATACTGAATTCAAACGAATTGTCAGGGATAGTCAGTTTTTGCCCGAAGAACAAAAACTATTGAACACGATTGCAAATAAAATTGCCGCGTATATCTTTAACTTAAAGGTAAAACTAACCCTTGAGATTTTATCAAAAGAAGAAAAGGAGAAGGATAAATCCGGAATTAATTTTCACGGATTATTAGCTGATTGGTCTGATATTCATTGGGTGTGGAGAAATAATATGGTAACCAGGATGGCCGAAAAGCTTAATCTGGAAGCATTTGGTGTAAAAGCTATGTATTTGATCGGTAGTGTTAAAGATGCAACCTGCGGACCGGCCAGCGATATTGATATTTTAATCCATTTCGATGGGAATGGGCATCAGAGAAAACAGTTAGAGGCTTGGTTTGAAGGCTGGGGCTTATGCCTTTCGGAAATGAATTTTTCAAAGACCGGGTATAAAACTGATGGTTTGATTGATCTGCACATTGTTACTGATGCTGATATTGATAGCAAAAATAGTTTTGCCTCGATGATAGGGGCTGTGAACAATGGTGCAAAACTCCTTAAAAAAATATGAATGACTGATTGTTTCTTTGTATCCGATCTTCACGGAAAAATTAACAGATATCAAAAGCTGTTTTCTTTAATTGAGAAAGAAAAACCAGATGCTGTTTTTTTTGGGGGTGATCTGCTCCCGCATGCACTGTTAAGCGATGAACAATATGATGACTTCGCCATGGATTATTTCTTTCCTAATCTTCGCAAGCTTCGTAATAAATTAAAAAAGCAATATCCTCAATTGTTTTTAATTCTTGGAAACGATGATGCAAGAATTGAGGAAAATAAATTCCAAACAGCAAGCGATGATGGATTGTTTTGGTATGCAAATCAATTGAAGATGATGTATAACGGATTCCCAATCTTTGGATATTCTTTTATACCCCCAAGCCCTTTTTCGCTTAAAGATTGGGAAAAATATGATGTTTCGAGATATGTTGATCCGGGTTGTACCCATCCCATGGAAGGATACAGGTCGGTAGAGGCATCTAAAAATATTGAGTTTGAAACAATACAAAAAGATCTGGAAAACCTAACCCAGGCCCAGGATATTTCGAATGCTGTTTTTCTTTTTCATTCACCACCTTATAAAACCCATTTGGACAGAGCTGCTTTAGATGGGAGAATGATTGATCATGTCCCTTTGGATGTTCATGTGGGGAGTATTGCCATAAAACGCTTCATTGACGAATTTCAGCCGTACATAACCCTTCACGGGCATATTCACGAATCGGCCAGGCTTACGGGAAAATGGATGCAGCGTTTCAACAAAACGGTTTCCTTTAACGCTTCTTACGATGGATCCGAGCTGTCAGTTATAAAATTTAATCTGGAAAACCCAAAAAATGCCCGGCGGTTTCTTTATTGAAACTGATCAACAGTATTCGTATTTTGGTTCGATGAACTAACCGTGAGGTTTTGCGCGGGATCGGAAGTTACAGAGATGGCCAAAAATAGAAAAAAATGTCGTTTTGGTGTGCCGGGCATGTAGTAAACCTAACAGGTGAGTGGGAAATCCCACAAGTCCTGAGAGAGCCGTAATGACCGGAATCTCATAGTCAAAGGCAAGGGTGCCCCGAGTGATTG
>JABMQA010000245.1 GCA_013203545.1 Bacteroidota bacterium | reverse complement strand
TTGCAAAGCAGTGTTTCAATGGGTTTGAAGCGATGTCGTACCTGCAACAAAATACGGTTGATCTTGTATTTCTGGACATCAACATGCCAGATTTTACCGGTATTGATTTTTTGGAGAGCCTCAACTACAAACCACATGTTATCATCACAACCGCCTATTCTGAATATGCAGTAAAGAGTTACGAGTATTCCGTTACTGATTACCTGCTAAAGCCTTTTTCATTCGAGCGTTTCCTGAAGGGGATAAATAAAATATTGATCAGGCCAGATGAGGTTGTTCCTGCCAGAATTTCCGAGGTACCCGGAAAGGAATTCATTTTTCTGAAGGCTGATAAAGTGAATCATAAGGTGTTTTTCGATGATATTAACTACCTTGAGGCTTGTGGCAACTTCATTAAAGTATTTTTCAAGGATCAAATGATCATGGCCACCGGCTCGATGAAGCATATGGAGGACCAATTACCTGGGGAAACCTTTGTAAGGGTTCACCGCTCGTTTATCATCAGCTCGAAAAAAATTGAACAGATCACTGGTAATACCATCACCATCAATCAGGTTGAGATACCGGTAGGCATTAATTATAGGGCTCATCTAAGGAAGGTACTGAGCAATTACAATTTGTTGATGTGATGTCCTGATTTGCCATAAACCTATTAATCACGATCACTCACTGATAATTCGCTTTATCAACCTCAAATTGTGCGTATATTTTTTCTGATCGGCATTAAAAATCCCGTTGTGATCAACTTTATCAATCCTCACTGATCCTGATGCATGTATAATCTGGTCCTGGCAAAAAAATATTCCGACATGAATAATATTGCCATCTTCATTATCAAAAAAAATAAGGTCACCATCGCGGGCTTCTGAAATCAGGTTAAGGGTTTCACCTTGTTGCGACTGCTCGCTTGAGTCCCTTTCGAGCTTGATTCCGTTCATCATAAAAGCTACCTGTACCAGGCCTGAACAGTCGATTCCCAGAGGGCTCCTCCCTCCCCACAGGTAAGGGACATGCAGGTATCTGAACGCAGTTTTAACAACGCTATCACGAATTGTGGGTTCTTTCTGGATCAGCGTATTGCCGGTGTAATGAAATTTATAATTTCCGATGGATATAAGCTGATTTTCCAAACCTGTAAGTGTGCTGCCAAGCAACAGGAGAAACTGTTCTCCGGATTCGCTTTTAATGTATGATGTGAATTCAGCGGGAAACCGTGAAGGAAGGGATTTTATTTTTAAATATTCTTCCGCATACAATCCGGTAAATTGGTTTTCATCAATATACCCTTCGTATTTGTCCATTGTGCCCCTGATGAGTTTCCAGCCCTTTACAGCATCAACAACCTCATAGGTCTCGCCAAATAACAATTGATTGATCATTTCGGAACGATGCGATGCCTGTGATCGAACCGGTATAGCAGATAGGTGACAAAATCCGTGTTCCATAGGAATATTATTTTTCGACAATTTTAACAAAACTATATGAATATTGGTTAATTAAAGCACAATGAAACAAAATATTTTTACTTTAGCGATATAAAAATTCTCAGCATGGGTAAAATCTGGGCTTTTTTCAGGAATCATTATTCGGATATGTACAAGGCGGTCCTTTTTCTGATCAGCCTTGTGGTACTCGTCTCCTTTTTTCCGAAAGAGGCCACTTTTAAATATGAGTTTTCCAAAGGAAGGCCCTGGATGCATGATGATTTCATTGCCCCTTTCGATTTTGCGATTTATAAATCAGCCGATGAAATTGAAAAGGAGCGAAACGATATTCTCAACAACAGGGAGCTGTTTTTTACCTTTGATATTAATGTGATTGAACAGAAAAGGGAGGCGTTTATCCGGGATTTCAACCAGTTGTGGGATATTAAATACCAGGGTACAGAGCAGGACGAAACTTTCAAAAAAAATACGCTTGACCGGGGATTAAAAATCCTAAGTACAATTTTTACAAAAGGAATTTTGCAAAATATCCCTGAAATTGAAAACCGGGTACCTGATTTTAGAATCACGCTGGTTATTCACAATATTGCCGAGGAGATAAAAATTTCCGATTTGTATGATATCCGGTCGGCCTATGAGAAAATCAATACCATGCTTGAGCAATCCAAAGATGTGGATAAGGACCTGTTAAAGCAGCTTCTCGACGATTCGATTGTACAAAATGTACTGTTCAACGAAAAGGTAACCAATGCCGAGCAGAGCAAATTACTCGACCAGATATCCATAACCCGTGGGATGGTTCAGGTTGGTGAGCGCATCATCTCGAAAGGGGAGGTGATCAATAAAAACAAGTATCAAATACTTGAATCGCTCCGGGTGGACTATGAGACAAAGCTGGGTGGACAAACAAATTACTATATGGTTCTGGCCGGGCAGGTTTTGCTGGTGGCAATTTCTTTAACGGTTCTGGTATTCTTTCTTTACTTCTTCAGAAAGGACATCCTGATGGAGAACAAGAAGGTAGTGCTTATACTTCTTATCATCATCCTGATGGTATTTATTACCAGCCTGGCGCTGAAGTCTGGCGTACAGTATATTTACCTGGTACCGCTGTGTCTTGCACCCATTCTAATCCGGGTATTCTTCGACACCCGTCTGGCGCTGTATGTTTACCTGATCACCATTATTTTGATTGGATTTCTGGTTCCCAACAGCTTTCAATTTGTTTTTATGCAGCTTATTTCAGGGATTATCACCATATTCAGCATTGTTAACCTTCAAAAACGGGCGCAGTTTTTTTTCACATCCGTGGTCATTTTTCTATCCTATTCAGCAATTTATACAGGCCTTAACCTGATCCAGGAGGGGAGCTTTTCGGGCATTGCAACAATTAATTATGCCATGTTTGCCGGATCGGCACTGTTGATCCTCTTTTCCTACCCGCTTATTTACCTGCTTGAAAAGATATTTGGTATGGTAACCGATGTT
>JABMQA010000244.1 GCA_013203545.1 Bacteroidota bacterium | reverse complement strand
GAGTGCGCGGTTACTTTAGGATCCAGGTTAAATATTAATGTGGCATCCTGCGATAAATCGAGCTCATAAACAATATCTTCACCACCATCAAAATCATTTAAACAGGTGCTGGAATAGGTGTTGCCTCTATTCTCTGTGGTTTGATTATTATCAGCATAGGGAAGGTTTCCATAGGTCACACTGAATGGATCCGTACAATCATCCCCCTCGGCACGTGTCTGTCCTTCCATTTGTTTTGCAACCTGCATCGTTGGGCCATGCAGCTGTTGTATTAATTCCATTTTGTCTGGCCTGGAAGTGCCAGTTTGTTGTATTGCAGCTTGTTGTGCAATAACTGATGACGCAAAAAATGTCATCAATGCGAAAAGCCAAAATCTCGTAAAGGTTCTCATATGATTTCAGGTTAAGTTAATAAATTAATTTCTTCTTTGATCAGGAAACAGTATTTCCATCTTAAATTGTTCTCTAATTGGCTATATTACCATGAAATTTAATGCAATAATAGGCAATAATTTTCTAATTTCAAAAGTATTATGTAAAAAATTGGATAAAAAAAGTGAGAAAGTTGTGGGACAGCCTTGTATCTGCTTAGAATTTAATGAAATTATATAATTAATTGTAGATATGAATCGAAAGGAATTTAACAATTATTAACTTAGAAAGCATAAGGTGCCATAATAACGATAAACCTGCACGAATAACATCAGGCAGGTTTTTCAGGGTATGGAAACTTTCAAATTATTCGATAATTAATTTTTGAACAATAACTTTATTTTCAGATGTAAATTTTAAAAAATATACACCTTTTGACAGCGGGGTCATATCGATGGTTGTATTGCCGTTAAATGAATAGTCTGATATCTTCTTTCCCTGGGCATTTGATATAATCAATTTAACATCAGAATTATATGTGGTTTCGATGTTTACAATACCAACGGATGGGTTAGGATAAATGTTGAATGTGGGATCATGATTTTGGATACCGGCTGATTCAAGTTTAAACTCCAGTATGGATGATAAGCCATTTTCAGCATAGAAGCCGTCGCAGTTCGGCATGCCCTGGTTATAGACAGGTGGGGATGGGATTTCCAAACCATCTCTAAAAACTTTGAAGTACATCCATTCACCTGAGGCCATACCTTCGATATATTCGGTTGTTTCATCGTCAGCATAAACCATAAGCGGTAAACAGTAAGCATTGTTTTCATACAAAGTTGCACCGCAACAAAATCCCGGTTGATTAAACGCACCTATAATATCACCATTTTGGAGGTTTTCGAAAGCTTGGGTTTCGATGGATATGACGTGGGCAGCCCCTGTATTAATTGGCTGATTCCAGTGGTTATTTATATAAAGCTTGGGTACTGTTCTTTGTGCATTCAATAGAAATTCGGAAAGGTTAAAATTGATGCTTGAAGGAACATTCATTTGGATCAGATATCCAACTCCCGGGAACATATCCTTAAGAATGAAAGGGCTGGGGTTTGGCGGAATAAGGCCTCCTTTGGGCCACAGTACCTGCCCGGTATAAATATCAAAAACAAATTCAAGTGCGTTGTTGTTGATCACCTCTTCAAAAAGTATCATGGCATCAATAGGTTCGCCTGATAACATTGGCATATAAGAAAGGCCTTCCTCAAGATCAACAACCATGTTGTCAACAATGGTGTTTCCAAAAAACATATATCCGTCATTTCCCATTTTTATCTTATATCCTTCAGCCGAGTTCCAGTTTCCTATGGTATTCAGGTGTTGTTCAGGCCAGTAGAATCCGTTCTTGCCTACCATGATAGACATAGCGCCACCCAGGATATTGTCGTTGAAAAATTCGAGGGACATGCCATCAACATCCTTGTATGTGGATATGCAACTCCATCCTGAGAACAGATCAACCAGTTGCTGCCCGGTGCCAAGCGCAACCGTCAGATTAACAGGCTCAACCCAAGGGTATGTAGTAAAAGAAACAAGCGCATGCCGGATGTCGATGGGCTCCAATCCGGTTGCATCAAAAGAAAATGTAATTGTTTCAGAACTTTCACCAGGTAAAATTATACCATTTGTTGGCGAGAATGACACCCATGTATCGTATGGGGCAGGAAATCCAAATCCGGTGACTTCGGTACCACCAGGGAATGTCCCTATTAAAAGTGTTCCTCCAGTGTGTTTGTCAACAATTCGCAGTTCCCCCTGTGATTTTGTGTGGTTAAGTGCAGCCATGTAAATATTATCGGTTTCCGGATCCCACGCCATACTTTGTGCGTAATTGCCATCGAATCCAACCGGGCCGATCAACATCCTGGAGCCATTAAGTTTATTGATGAAATAGAAATTGTCGTCATTTACATCAAAACCCCACAACGAACCATTCCCATCACAAGCCATTGATATGATAAGGCCTTCACCACAATTGCCGATCCATGTTGCTGTTCCTGTTTTCAGATCAATTCGGTAAAGTTCTGATGTTGGATCGGCATAATCAACGGCATACATCACATTACCGGATTTGTCAAATGCAAGGTCTGTTGCTGCTATGGATGGGCCGATCAGGGAAAAGATGCCGGTTTCCGGATCATAAATATAAAGTTCAGCGGTATGATTGTCGATGGCATAATAGTTCCCTTCATTATCAAAATCCGCTGCAAAAACATCCCTGGTTGTGGGTATTTGCTGCAGGTAAGTTCCTGGATCGTCTGTGTTCAGATTTATTAGGTCATGGCCCGGATACATTTCAAAGGCCCAGGCAACCGATCCTCTTGCAAGGTCAACCAATTCAGTAGATGAATGGTTTGTGTTAATAGCCGGTGCTTTCCCATCGGACACTTCACCCTTACCATGGTTCATGATGCCTTTAAATTTCGGGATTCTGATTTTTTCTTTTTGCAGAATTTCAGTTGAGGCATACCATGTAACAGGACCATCTCCATTGTTTTCAATTACCAGATCCTGCGTACCCGTTTCATCAATCCTGAGCGATTCAACAATAGCAAGTTTATCGGGTTCGAAGGTTGGGGAGGTTAACTGGAAATCAAGAATGAGATCATCCAGAATTTCAATGCCCTTCTGCTCAAAATTGTTGTATCCGCTTTTGGAAATATTGGCATCATAAGTTCCCGGTGAAATTATTAAAGTGTACCTTCCTTCCTTGTTTGTGCTGACCGGGTCGTAACTACCAAATGTTATCTCCGCACCCGGAACGGGAGTTCCTGATATAAATTCTGATACCAGTCCGGATATTGTTACCGGCTCAACAACCAGTATGTTGTCAAGTCCCCACCCATTAATGTTGAATGAATTTTCGCCGAAAGCATGGAAACCGATCCTGATTATTTTTCCGGCTGCGTAATCAGAAATATTATACAATTTGGTTGAAAAAGGGAAACTGCCCTTTTGATTGTCGATGCTGCCAATTGAGTACCATTCAGTGTCATCTACTACAAAAAGTTCCAACCCTTCAACGGTTGCCGTACTATAGTTGCTCAGGAAGATATCAAACTGAAGTGCAATTTCATCTGTGATACCGGTTGCATCAATATCGTAACTCATCAGGGTATAAGAATAATCGGTAGCGCTGGGAGACCAATTGAAACTGGCTCCAGGGGCCGGATTGCCATAATCGCTTGAGATTGAAACTTCCCAGTTACCTCTTTTCGGGTTGAAACTCCATAGTTGATCATCGAAACTGGTATTGTTCCATTGTTCTGCAAAAGGTACTGTAAATGGTGGAACCACACTTAAAGAAAAATCAATGGTAATAAAGTCATTTTGGTTGATCACAATACCATGAACAAATTCAGGTATATAACCCAACAACTCTGCGGTAACATCATAGGCTCCGGTAGCAACATTAAGGGCGTAAGTGCCATCGGCCAACGAAAAAGTAACATAGTCACCGGCTGAAACTTTAACCCCTTCCAGTGGGCTAATTCCCATTTCGGAAATTGTGCCGGTGATCTGTCCCATTGGTATGGCATCACAATTAGCAATGAATGATCCGCCAATGGGTTCGGTACCATTCAGTCCATCATCAAAAACAACATCTCCAATATGATCGAATACTTTATAGTAATTCTCAATAGGTTTTATTCCAGGTGTAAATACAAATTCAACATCGCTGTCGGAAACAACCTGAAGGATGTAATCAACGGGGCCGAATCCGTCATCAAGCGTCAGGTCCTGATAAAGGATTATCCCACCAACAAATACATCGAGCGTTGCTCCATTCCATCCATCACCGGCATCATCATACAAGGTCAGCATATGTTCACACGAAGTAAAGACAGGTTCAATAAAATTTATAAACCTGGCGCTTACCCCACTAATGAGGGTCTCGGTTATCCCTACATCCCTGGAAAACCTGTGTACTCCCATACCATCGGTCACTAACATTTCGCCACCTGGAAGTTCATAAACGCCCCTTATGCCATTTACGCCCGGATAAAACCCAACCAAAGTACCGTCGTTACTAAATTCGAATATGCCGTTGTCGGAGTATCCGGCACATAAAATATTACCATCAATCGAAAAATTAAGTTGTTCGACCGAGTTTAAATTTGAGGCAAAATCTTCAATGTAATTTCCTGTTGCATCATATCTGTGTATGGCATCACTGGTAAAGGCCGAAACCAGGTAGTCGTCGTAATCGGGACGGTATAAAACGTCGAATGGCGAATCGAGGCCCCCAGCACCGGTATCAATAAAATTTCCCAGATAATTTCCAGCCTGGTCAAATTCTGCAATGCAATCAATGTTAGGCTCGCTTCCCGTTGTTACCAGTAGGTTTCCGTTTGATTTATGAACAAATCCCCTGACATTATTCAATATGTTGGTATTTGGGCCACCGGCAGGGGCAAATGT
>JABMQA010000003.1 GCA_013203545.1 Bacteroidota bacterium | reverse complement strand
GAAAGAAGAAGACATGGAAAAGATGCTTAAAGAGATGAACGAAGCAATAGGAAAGAAATAACTTTACTTTTTCTTTATCTTCTTAAGATACTTATCAACATCTTCTGGTTTTTTAAATAATATATCTGTAAGTTGAATCTATAGATGGACACCATTAAAAAATACGTGAGGCAATTGCTTAGGAAGATGTTCGATATCCGTGAGGGAGAATATCGCAAAGCCGTTTTAATGCAACTGAACATATTTCTTATTATTTCTACTTTGCTGATCGTTAAACCGGCGGTAAATGGTTTGTTTCTTGCCAGATTCGGAGCCGAGAACCTCCCCAATGCATTTGTTCTTGTAGCCATTGTTGCTGGATTGGTATCTCTCTTTTATTCAAAAATTTTATCACGTATTCCTCTAAATATTATCATGGTCCGCACCCTGATCTGGTCTGTTATTGTTCTGATCGTGTTTGGGGTATTACTTAGGTTCGATTTCCTCGTTGGCTGGGTGCTTTACCTGTTTTATATCTGGGTGGCTATTTTTGCAGTACTGTCTGCATCACAATTCTGGGTACTGGCCAATATTGTATTCAATTCCCGGGAAGCTAAAAGACTGTTCGGTTTCATTGGTGCAGGAGCCATTGCAGGTGGGATATTCGGAGGATATCTTACGTCCATAATCGCCGAACTTATCCATAGCGAAAATCTTCTCTTCATCGCTGCCTTGCTGTTGTTTTTTTGTATTCCGTTAACACGGACAGTCTGGAAAAATGATGTTGTATCAACACAGTCAAAATTTCAACAAAAAAAAGGAATCAAGGGATTCGACTCCAATCCGCTGGCGCTCATCAGAAAGTCAAAACACCTCACCTACCTCGCTGCCATCATCGGGATCAGCGTAATTGTTGCCAAACTGGTGGATTACCAGTTCAGTGCCATTGCATCAGCAAAAATAAGGGATCCCAATGATTTAACAGCATTTTTCGGATTCTGGTTTTCCAGTTTCAACGTGATATCATTGCTGATTCAACTGTTTATCACACGAAAGGTGGTGGGAGTTTTTGGTGTAGGTACTTCACTTTTTTTTCTACCGGTAGGAATTATGTTAGGCGCTTTTCTTGTCCTGATCTTTCCGGAACTTTGGGCAGTCATATTTTTAAAACTTATTGATGGAAGCCTCAAACAATCAGTTAACAAATCGGCTGTTGAACTTATGGCGCTTCCGTTGCCACAGGAAATTAAAAACCAGACGAAGAGTTTTATTGATGTTTTTGTTGACAGCGCTGCTACAGGCATTAGCGGATTGATCCTGATATTTTTGGTTACCGGACTCGACCTTTCTACCCGTTTCATCAGCATCATGATATTAATCCTGTTTTTTGTCTGGATATATTTTTCACGCAAAATCCGTCTGGAATATATCAGATCATTCAAATTAAAAATTGAACAAATCAAAGACATTCATGAGAAAAAGGGCACATTGGATTTTTCGAATGAATCTGTGTTGAGCGGATTAGCAAAGGTTTTGAAGAAAGGGACAGAAAAGCAAATTATTTATATTCTTCAAAAAATCAAGGAAATGCCTGATGAAAGGCTTTTTGATAATGTCAGGGCCCTGATCCACCACCCTACAGCAAATGTCAGGGCAGAAGCATTGCATTGCCTGTATTTTTACAGAAATCAGCATATAAATAAGGAGGTTATAAATCTTGTTAAAGATCCTGAC
The DNA here is from genome assembly GCA_013203545.1 of Bacteroidota bacterium. GTDB lineage: Bacteria > Bacteroidota > Bacteroidia > Bacteroidales > 4484-276 > JABMQA01. The sequence continues at coordinate 400 of JABMQA010000003.1, read as the reverse complement.
CAACAGGTTAAATCAGCCGCATTTGAATATCTCATTGCACATACAGCCGAACACCGCACTGAAATATTGACAAAATATTTACAGGATTTGGATTACAGGGTTCGCGGTACAGCACTGGTTAGTCTTGCAATTGAAACCCGCGACAATCAGGAGTTACAAACAAAATTTAATCTTGAAGGCAGAATCGAAAAAAAAATTAGCAGCCTTGAAGGATTAAAAGATCCGGCTGAAATAAAATTCAGAAAGATTATCATCCTGAAAGCAATTGCCCAGGCCAAAATCACTAAATTGTATCCGGTGATCAATAACCTGATGAATGATGTGGACCCGGATATTGTAAAGCAAGCCATTACATCCGCAGGAAACACCATGAGCCCTGGGTTTTTTGACGACATAGCCG
>JABMQA010000243.1 GCA_013203545.1 Bacteroidota bacterium | reverse complement strand
CTTCAGTTAATCATAAAACCTATGAACAGTCTGCAAAGTAAAGCCAATAAGCTATTCATGTCGTTTGGCATGTACATTCCCATCATTTGTGTTGCAATAGTCACTTATTTCGATCTCCAGAAGGGCGCAGTGGAAGATTGGAACAAATACTTGTTGTACAATTTATTAACGATAGGCCTTGGATATCAAATGGTGGCTTCCGGCATCATGCACATCTTTTTTGGGGCCAAAATCGCCGCATATATTGGCTGGCCTAAAGGCAGTCCTTTTCAGTTTGAAGTAGGATTGGCAGATTTGGGAATGGGCGTACTCGGAATTATGTGTGGCTATTTTGATGGTTCGTTCTGGCTGGCTACCATTGTCATTAGTTCGGTTTTTTTGTGGGGATGTGTTGTTGGTCACTTGCGTGATATGATAAAAAACAAGAATTTTAATCCCGGTTCTGCTGGTTTTGTTTTCTGGTGGGGGTTATTGATGCCTATCGCATTGATTGTTTTGTACATGAGGTATTGATTCAAAATAGCTTTTTTCATAAACTCTCACGGTCATGAATCCCAAAGAACAGGCATATTTATAATGGGAATATCTATATGAAGCCATAGGGTTTTATTGGTAATTTTCTTTTTAATTTGAAAAACATTATTCCGGATTTGACCGCGGATGATATGAGAACAGAAAAACTCATGCCGATCAGACCAAAATAACAGCTGAAAAAGCGACTTATTTTTAAGAATGAAATCAATCATTTTTGTCATTTGCAAAATGATCTATTTCACCTCTTTATCCCCTTTGAAACTATAAGCCTTTTTTGCCCCATAACCGGCACCCAATGCCACTAAAATCAGCAAGCCGCTACCGATGGGTGCACCACCGCCAACAGGTGTGTTTCCACCGCCTGGGTCGCTACCGCCGTTGGGTGGGGGTGGGGTTTGCGCTGATAGGATCACCATAAAGAAAAAAGTGATTAAGGTCAGGGTCAGATTTTTTAATGCATTCATGATTATATTTTTTTTGTTGCAGGTTACAGGTTGCAAACATAAGACATCAATCGACAACCTGCCCTGCAAAAGTGTATGGAATCTTAGATTTGGGAAATAATCCCGGACGATACTTAAATTGAGCAGTAACCCAACAATAACCTTGAGTTTAGCTAAATGGTATGCGAAAAATTTTAACCACAGGAATTTCAGGTTTTGCAATGTATTTTCTTTTATGCGTTCGATTGTAACTTTTGACAGAATTCCTTTTCCAGAATTAAGGAATTCCACCTAAACTGATATTATAGCTATGTTCGAGGTATTTGAAATACCAGAATAGTTTCCAGTTTACCTCTGGACCATAATCAGTACCGGGATCGTAAACAATTTCGTATTCGTATGGTGGCCGGTGCATCTGTTGAATTACGCGGTTGTTCCAGTTGGAAACATACTGGATATTTTTCGACCGGTAATATTCATTTTCATGATACCATATGGGCTTGCTGTTGGTGCGAAACCAGTTATCAAATCCTGTATCAAAAACCAGGAGTTCGTATTCGGTGCTGTCGCCCTTTGCCAACTCAAGCGAATCGGGTGGTGATGAATAATGGTTCCACAAACTTCTGCCCATTACAAGTGATGGTGCCGAAAACATCATTACAATAAGGATAAATGCTATTTTTTTCATGGCTAATTATTTTTCGTAAAGGTAGCAAAAAACAGGCCCAAAAAAAAGGCTGCCTCTTTTTTATAGAAGCAGCCTTGCTGGTAATAATAAAGTAATTTATTTCTCTCCCTGAGCGAGTTTGAATATTAAACCTACGTTTACACCAAATACCGAATTATACATTTTCGATTCTCCATCGCTATCCAGTTTCGAGAGTCCCTTGTTGTAGCGGATGTCAGCAATTGCCGAAATCTGTTCGTTTACAGGTATGATGGCTCCAGCACCTACCAAGACACCAAAGTCGAATCCTTTGAAGCTGTCCTTAAGATCATCATCCAAATCTTCTGAATGGTTAAGTTCCGGATGTGTTGTATTGGTGTATTCAACAGAGCCTTTCATCCTGGCAGATAAAAGAAATCCGAAGGTTGGCCCAAGGTTCAAGTAAAATTTTGTCCCCTCACCAAAAGTGACTTTTGCCAGAACAGGGATGTTCAGATATCCTAATGGGAATTTAAAACCGGATGTTTTCATTGTTTCAACTCCGTCGGTTTCGGTAGCATCCTTGACTGCCCCGCCTTTTTTCTCATAATTCAGCTCACCCTGCAAACTAAACATGTCATTTACCTGGTAATTACCAAATATGCCAATACTGAGTCCCATAAATGATTTTTGGTCATCCGGTTTGTCATCACCAGAAAACTTAGCCATGTTTAATCCAACCTTTCCACCAATGGAAATCTGTGCGTAGGAGTTTGATGCGATGCCAATCAGCAAAGCAAAAAGTAAGAGCGTTGTAATTTTTACTGCTTTCATAGTTTTGATTTTAATGATACATTTAAATTATTGGATAAGTAGTATATATCAGGTAAAGGTATCATATGCATGCGATATGTAACCTGGTTTAAGGATTTTTAACAAATAGTACAAACCGGTTTCTAACTAAAAGTATTCAAATAATCTCTCGCAAAGGCGCCAAGCCACAAAGAAAGAATAGATAGTAAATACGTTTCAAAAACATTCGATTTGATTTCATAAAATAGTTGTGTGTGCTAGAATATTTTGGTTATAACCTTTTCGCTCAATGTGTATTTGCGAGATGAATAATTCAGGTTAAAAATTCCATTTCAACCTGCCATAAGCCAGTTGT
>JABMQA010000242.1 GCA_013203545.1 Bacteroidota bacterium | reverse complement strand
TTGATAAGGAAATTACCACACAGATTGATAGCTATGGGATTTGTCCGATTGTTTTCAATGTGTACGAAAAATTTAAAAGTGAGCTTAATTATAGGTCTATTCCATAGCAGCCTATAAAGGTTGTTAGCTGACATGTTGAAATGGTTGAAATGAAAATATTAAAAATATTAACTAGACGATGCTAACACAACGACAACTTTTTCTGAAACATCTTGCACTTCCATCCATTTACCCTGTAGGTCTTGAGATTGAAAGGGCTGATGGCATTTATATGTATTCCCCGGATGGGAAGCGCTACATCGACCTGGTTTCCGGTGTGTGCGTAAGCAACCTTGGGCATCGGCATCCTGAGATTGTAAAGGCTGTTAAAAGCCAACTCGACAAGTACATGCATCTGATGGTTTACGGAGAATATGTCCAATCACCACAGGTACAACTTGCTACAAAGCTTGCTGAAGTTTTGCCACCGACGCTTAATTCAACCTACTTTGTTAATTCGGGTAGCGAAGCCATTGATGGTGCTTTGAAACTGGCGAAACGTGCCACTGGCAGAACAGAATTGGTCGGGTTTAAGAATGCTTATCATGGAGGTACCCATGGTGCTTTCAGTATGCTGGGGGATGAAGAAATGAAGTATGCTTACAGGCCCTTGCTGCCCGACGTCCGGTTTTTAATTTTTAACGATCTCATCGGACTTGATCAGATAAGCGACAGGACAGCTTGTGTGCTGGTTGAACCCGTTCAGGCCGAAGCCGGTGTAATCCTGCCGGAAAATGATTTTCTTTTTAAACTTCGAAACAGGTGCGATGAGGTTGGCGCTCTGCTCATTTTTGATGAGGTACAGACAGGGTTTGGCAGAACGGGAAGTTTGTTTGCTTTTGAGCAATATGCTGTTATTCCTGATATCTTGTGTCTGGCCAAAGGAATGGGGGGTGGCATGCCCATCGGGGCCTTTATTGCTGATAAACAATTGATGGCCTGTTTTACCAACAACCCGGCATTAGGTCATATCACCACATTTGGTGGCCATCCTGTGAGTGCTGCTGCTGCCCTGGCGAATTTGAATGCCATGGTAAGGGATGAACATATCATTGGTGAAGTGGAAAGAAAGGGGCAACTTTATGAAGAGGCTGTTTCGGAAATGCCGCTGGTGCGAAAAGTCAGACGCAAAGGCCTGCTGATGAGTGTTGAACTTGATAGTATCGAAACCAACCTGGAGGTAATGAAAAAATTGCTGGAAAACGGACTGGTTACTGATCCATTCTTTTTCATGCCCAATGCCTTTCGTATTGCGCCGCCATTGATCATTACCGACGAAGAAATTGAATTGACTGTTGAATTGCTTGAAAAGTCGCTTTCTGAATTGTGATAAAAAAACACGTACATTTGAAAACTTAAAAAATTAGATGACACTTTAATGATTATCGGCCAGACAAATTAACCTCAAACACACATGCTATGAAACTCAGGAAATTTTCTAAACTATTTAATTTTTTGCTAATCATCATTGGATTAGGTATTGGCAACAACGTTTATTCACAAACAGTTGTGCAATGGTATACATCCATGGGTGATTTCAGGGCCCAGTTAAGGGAAGATCTGGTGCCAATGACTGCACAGAATTTTATTGACCTCACCAATGATAATTTTTATGATGACCTGATCTTTCACCGGGTAATTATAGAGTTTATGATACAGGATGGTTGTCCATTAGGTAACGGATACGGTGGGCCCGGCTATACTTTTCCTGATGAATTCCATCCTGATCTGCGTCATGATGAACCCGGGATATTATCCATGGCCAATTCCGGACCCAACACCAATGGCTCCCAGTATTTTATTACGGTTGTTCCTACAACATGGCTGGATGATGTGCATGCCGTTTTTGGAAAAATCATCGATGGGATGGAAGTGGTTTATGCCATCAGTGAGGTAGAAACGAATGCCAACAATAAACCTTTAATCGATGTCGAGATTGACAGCATCAGGGTGGTTAACGGCGATCCGGCCATTGAAGTAACAGCGCCCCTTGGCGGGTCAAAATGGAATGCCAGTGTGGAAAATGAAATAGCATGGAATAGCGAATTTGTTGCTGACGTTAAAATTGAGTTTTCGTCTGACAATGGCCAATCCTGGACCGAAATCGTTGAGACAACATCGGCCAATACCCGCTCTTTTGACTGGCCGGCACCGGAAATAACCTCAGCAGAATGCCTGATAAAGATCAGTGATGCAGCACATCCCAATGTATTTGATGTTTGCGATACGCCCTTTACCCTGTGTAAATTGGATTTGACCCACCCCTCCGGATTTTGCTATACCCGCGTAGGATCTCCGGTTGAAATTACATGGACCAGCGAATTGGTCGGCGATTTAACACTGGCCTATAAAACCTCCAATATTGGCGAATGGGTTACCATTGATCAGGGTGTGCCTGCAACTAACAACTCCTATACATGGATCCCCGAAGTGGTAACCAGCTGGTGTAAGGTTCGGATAACGGAAACAGCTTACCCCGATGTATTCGACGAAACTGATAATTTCTTCCTTGTTTTTCGTCTCGACCTGAGTTCACCCGTTGGTGGTGAGATTATTCCCGGAAACAGCCAGTTTGAGATTACCTGGGAAAGTGAGATCATCAGTTCCATAAAGATTGAGTTTTCATCTGACGGAGGACAAAACTGGGGTACGGTTGTGGGCAGCACCCCTGCCGGAAATTCACTTTATAACTGGTCGGTTCCCAATATCAATTCGGATGAATGCTATTTGAAAATTATGACGCCATCTTTACCCGATTTATTTGACATCAACGAATTACCTTTTTCTATTGTTGAAGTTATGGGAGTATCAGAACAGTCAGAAAACAAAGGCATTGGGTTTGCATTATTTCCGAATCCTGTTACAGATGAAGCCTCCATTGCATTTTTTAATCCATTGGAATGGATTGGAAATACAGAAGTGGAAATCCTTAACCTGAGTGGTAAAGTGGTGTATAGCCAGGCTCTGGGAATTATTCACGATGGCAATCAAACTGTAAAGATAGATATGAAAGGATTGTTACAGGGATTGTATTTGATGAAAATGGTAGCAAAGGACAAATGCTCATCCGTGAAATTTATAAAAAAGTAGCGGAAAGTAGATCCACTTTTTTACCTGATCGTTTGTATTGAAAATCTTTACCTCAACGCTTTCGAATTGCCTGTAAAGGTCCATTTCAAGTAAATCAGTGGCAAAAGTACAATCACATATCTCACATCAAACATCAGATATCATCTCTCGCTACCCTGAATTCCTCTCATCAATCAACCTCGCCAAAATACTGATAGCAATCTCCTCCGGTGTTTGTGCATTAAATTTGATACCGATTGGCATGTCGATGTTTTCTATTTCCTGTGGTGTTAATAGGTTTTGATCAGCATATTGTTTTTTTGCTGCTGCAACCTTTTTCTTGCTGCCGATCATGCCGAGGTACCGGTGCGGCTTTTTGGCGCACAATCCTGTAACTTCCACATCAAATTCGTGCTTGGGTGTTACCACGACAAAATACGTGTTTTCATCCGTTTGTAGTTTATTGGCCCCTTCGATATAATTGGCCTGAACGGTATCCATTCCCAAAGCTGACAGGGCCTTTAACCATTCCTCACGGTGATCGATGATTGTAACGGAAAAGCCAAAATCGGTAGCGTATCCGGCCAGTTTGCTTCCAATATGTCCGGCGCCGAAAATAATGAGCTTTTGGGATGGCCTTATGGGTTCAATATAAACTTCCACCGATCCGCCACAGAGCATTTCGCTATCCTCTTCCAGATCCATCTCAAATTTTACAGGATCGGGGTTTTTACTGATTTCGATGGCTTTTTCTATGATTATCTTCTCGATGCGGCCTCCACCGATGGTCCCAAAAACATCACCTGTTCCGCTTACTACCATCTTTGATCCGGCTTTGCGGGGTGTCGATCCTTTTGTGCTTACAATAATACAAAGTGCAGCCCGCTTTCCGGTGCGTTGAATTTCTTCTAATTTTGTGAAAATTTCTTTCATTACCGTTATGAATTTCAGAAGCAACAAAGTTAACGATATTCGGGAATATTATCTGAAGGAACTGTCTCAATATTATCCGGCGAACGAGGCAAAGGTATTTCTTGATATGATTTTTGAATCATTTTTTGGTTTGTCCAGAATCGAAAGATCTCTAAATCCCGGGCTCTTGCTTTCTGAATCTGAAATCCTTCGCCTGAATATTGCGGTAAAAGAGCTCAAATCCTACCGTCCGATCCAATACATTTTGGGATTTACTGAGTTTTGTGGTTTGAAGTTTTTTACGGATGAAAGGGCATTGATACCCAGGCCGGAAACCGAAGAGTTGGTTTTCTGGATCAGGGAGCATATCGAAAGTGCCCGCCCCGACATTACCCTTCTGGACATCGGAACCGGATGCGGGTGCATACCCATTTCGTTGAAAACTTTTTTTGATGAAGCTGAAATGTGGGCAATGGATGTGTCGGGAAAAGCACTGGAACTGTGTGAAAAAAATGCAGCCGGCCAGGAGGTTCAAATAAAAACAGTGTTGGATAACATTCTTTCACAACCTTCTGCAATTCACTGTCCTGAATTTGATATAATCGTTAGCAATCCGCCTTATGTCACCGAAAGCGAGAAAACCGAAATGCAACCTAATGTATTGGATTTTGAACCGCAGCAGGCTTTGTTTGTGGATGATACTGATGCCTTGATTTATTACAGGCAAATATGTGATTTTGCAGTCAGGCATTTGAAACCGGATGGTTTATTGTTTTTTGAGATCAACCAGCGTTTTGGCAAAGAGGTAATCGAAATGCTGGAACACAGCCA
>JABMQA010000241.1 GCA_013203545.1 Bacteroidota bacterium | reverse complement strand
TGGTATGCATGCAAGGCAAACAAAAAGCCGTCTGAGAACGTCAGAACGGCTTCATGATCTTCTATCACCAAAACTACTTTTCAATCGGATTTTTTGGATCAGCAATCCACTCGTTATAAGCTCCGTCATAAACTTTAACATTGGTATAGCCGGCTCCGTTTAGTGCAATATAAATGGGGCATGCACGCACACTGGTTACACAGTAAGCGATAATTTCCTTACTGGGATCCAGACCATGCTTTTTAGCAACGGCCTCAATGCCCTCTTTGGATTTAAAGTTACCATTCTCCTCGAGAAACTCTTTATACTCGATATTTATGGCACCTTTGATATGTCCTTTGCTAACCGGTTTTTCCGATGTACCATCGAACTCATTAGCTGCCCTGGAATCGATGATGATCACATTTGGGTTATTCATCCCGGCTTTTACTTCATCGATCGTAGCAATAATGGTGGCATTTGGTTTTGGTGTAAACGTAACAGGTTTCCCAGTAGATACAGCGGCTGTAAGCGGAACACGGGCTGCACGCCATTCCTTTTCCATATCTTTATGAAGTACCTTAACATTTTCAGCACCCAGATATTTTAAAATCCAGTAAACGCGGCTTGAGTATTTGTTGGAACCATCGTCATACACAACGATAGCACTGGTGTTGCTTACACCTTTATCCCCAAAATATTTGGCAAGGCCATCCGGGCTTTTGATCAATCCTTCGATTGCCCCTTCTTTGTAAAGCTCTTTATGAGGAACACTAATAGCCCCTCTCACATGACGTTTGGTATAATCGTCGGCTGTACCGGCATCAATTATAACAAGCTCTTTGCTATTTTTCAGTTCAGCGATGAAATCTTTGGCAGAAATCAAATCCTGAGCCATCAGATTGGTAAAGCCAAGTGCGAAAATGGAAATCAATCCGATGATATATTTTACGTTCTTCATTTTTATAATTTTAAAAATTAACCCTAAAATACTACCTGCAATTGTGCCATAAACTTATTGTTCGGTTTGGTAGAGCCGGCAAAGTCGTTAATTACATAGTTGAGCTGTAAGCGGGTCCATTCGTTAAAGAAATAATTTAATCCAACAGTTGTACTGTTTTTAATGTTGTTTTCCACATCCACATCCGGCTCAAAGCTTTCATATTTTACAACCGGCTGGATATTCCAGGGTGTTTTGTAAAGTAACATAGCGAAGTATCCGTTTTTCTTAAACTCACCGGTTGCAGGGGTAATGGTTGGATCCTGTCCGCAACCACCGCCTTCAAGTTTAAAGCCATCATCAACACCACCGATATATTCGGCCTGGAAAAGAAAATTGTATTTTTCAACGGAAAGGTCTGCTCCAAACCGGGTTAACTTATCACTATTACCATCGGCCAATACACTGCCATATTTATAGCTTCCGCCGATGTGTACAAAATCCCATGGTGAAATAATAACCCTTGCGGTGATATCTTTGCGACGGTTATTGTCAGTTTTGTTCATTCCGGTACCATTGGTAAAGGCAAGTTTCCACTCCAGCACATTGTATTCTTTTTGAAACAAAGGGGTTCCGCCGTAAACCAATACGCCAAGATCACGAAATGGTGATGCCAGTTCGTTTACAACCAGCGAACGATCGATGGTATGCAATGACTGGCAGGGTGTAGACAGTTCAAGACCAAAAGGCATTTTAAACTGACCTACTGAAACATTTGCCCATGGACCAAGTCTTTTCCAGGTAATAAAGGCATCAAGAAGATATGGACCGCCAATATATGGGCTAAATTCGGCAACGGCATAGTAGGTAAAGTCATAAGGTATCGTGCCAGTTACCCCTAATCTTGCACGTTGAAAATAAAAACTGTTTGTATACTTTCCATCAGCTTCGTCAAATTTCCACTGAGGTTGAAGGTAACCAATCACACTAATTCCTTCATCAGATTTTGGCTCCATGCATCCCTGTGCCTTTGTGATTGCCGGTGCAATTAGTAATAATCCGATTAATACGATAAATAGCTTCTTCATTTCTTTAAAATTTTATTCTGAATACTTTAAATACTTTAAAGGGTAAAAAAGAAATCCGCAGTAAAAGTTGCGGATTTCTTTCTAATTATTATTTTCCACCGGATGTCAGCGGGAAGTCCTTTGTAGCGGCTGCACTAAAGTTATGACTTTCAAGATTTTCGTAAATCATGCCATTGGCACCATATACCAGGCTGTAAGCATCATATCCCATAACAGAGAGATAAGCTGTTATCATCGATGATTGTTGGCCGGTCCAGCAGTAGGTTACAACTTTTGCCGTACCATCAAGGTATGCATATTCGCCATCCTTAAGGGTTAAAGGATTGAGGCGGTAGGCTGTTTTAATATTGCCATAAAGTGTAACATCAGCTTCAGCCCAGTAGTTATTGATGAAATAGTTTGCAGGTGTTGTAAGTACATCAACCTTGGTAACTGTTTTGAATCCATTGGTCAGCATTTTGGTTACCTGTTCCTTCAGGATTTCAGCGCCATCTTCAGATACATATTCAACCTTCGGGGCGGTCATTGGAGTATTGGCTGCAATGTCACCAGGGGCTACAGCCCAGTTTGCATCGCCAACCGCAGTATTACCATCAGCTATGGCCGTGTTCCATGCATTAGCTGTTGCTGCATTCCATGAACACATACCCCATAACATAACCTTAGTATCGGTATAACCGCTTAAACGAAGTGCCATTGCAGCATGTCCTGCTGTTTGGCCTGTATAACAAACAACAACGATGGGTTTGCCACCTGATTGTTCGGCAGTAGTTAATACATTGCCAAGTGTTGAGTTAGTTGCCCACTCAATACGGTTAGCCGCAAAATCTTCAGATTTGCGAATGTCGATGATAAATAAATCGTTTGTAGCATCACCATCAGTCATTGCAGCATGCACATCGGTGGATGTAATTGTAAAACCTGCTAACATTGTGTTTAAGTCCATGCTATTATCGATCATGTAGGCTTTCAAAACATTAAAACGATCCTGCGCCTGAGGTGTCGGGTCGTCACTGTCATCCTTA
>JABMQA010000240.1 GCA_013203545.1 Bacteroidota bacterium | reverse complement strand
TAGCCTATATGAAATATCACTGTACAACATTGTGACATCTAAAAAAGTCCTTTATGATATCAAGTACGGGGAAGTTATTTTTATAATCTTACTAAGGTTTTTTACACCATTGTTGAAGGCCTCATTGTAAAAACCTTATTTGTTTTTCCAAACCTTAGTATATAACATACATGCAATGGTCATTTCGACCTATCTACTGGTGGGAAAAATCCAATTTACAAAAAGGGATTTTCCATTCACCCTATCAATCCTTTTCAGGTACCCTGAAAAGATACCCTTTCGATTTCAGGGTAAGAATCTCAATTGAGCTGTCCTCGCGGAAGTACTTGCGAAGCTTGCGCATGTACACATCCAGGTTACGGGAATTAAAATAGGAGTCATCGCCCCATACATTCAGGAGCAGTTCTTTACGGTCAGTTACACGGTTACAATTGGACGCCAGCATCCCCAAAACTTCCATGTCACGGTTCGACAGGCGGATCATCCCAGAGGGTGCCTCCATTTCAAAACGCTTTGGAAAGATCCGGTATCTACCCAGCTTAATCTCATCAGGCAGGAGTTTTTGGCGCTGCTTATCCTTACCGGTTCCATTTAGTTGAATCTGATATTTGATACGAATGATCAGTTCCTCAATACTGAATGGTTTACGCATGTAATCGTTTCCACCGGCATCAAACCCCTTTACCAAATCGGAAGTTTCTACTTTTGCAGTTAAAAAGATCACAGGCAATGCAGGGTACAATTTGCGGATCTGCCGGCACAGCGTGTAACCATCCAGATTTGGTAACATAATATCCAGGACACATATATCAAAAATATGGGACGTCAGTTTGCCCATCACTTTGGCGCCGGCGGTTTCCCACACTACATCAAAGCCCTGGTTCCCGAGGGTTTCTTTTACGATTTTCCCGAGAAATGGTTCATCTTCGATATATAAAACCTTATGATTCATGCTTACCTATTTGGGAACGTTAATGTAAACATGCAACCCCCGTTGCTTAAATTCGTTGCGACAACCGATCCGCCATGTGACTTCATTACCAGGTATACATAACTTAAGCCAAGTCCATACCCCTTCACATTGTGCCTGTCATCGGCCGGAACCCTGAAAAACTTATCGAAAATACGATCGAGGTACGCTACCGGAATACCGGGTCCGTTGTCAGATATTTTTAAAATAACCGCTTTTTCAGCCTGGTGCACTGTGATATGGATTTGCGGCCTTTTATTACCATATTTCAGACTGTTATCGATTAAATTGATCAAAACTCCCTGACACAATAACCTGTCGGCAGTTATATTAATAGCTTCACTTTGCAAAAAGGTAATCCCGGCATCATCCTGTTGAATCCTTGGCTCCATCGTTTGTATGGTTTCACCAACCAAACCGGTAAGGTCGAAAACTTCCGGCTTTATAAAACCGGCATGATCCTCCAGAAGCGTGTGCCCCAAAACCTTTGCAATAAGTCCGTCGAGCCGTTCCAGTTCCAGTGCCGACATCCTGAGATATTCGGTAACTTTTTCAGGATCCTTTTTCATGTCGAATCTTTGCAACGATTCAAGCGCAACCTTTACAGTTGCAACCGGAGTTTTAAGTTCATGGGTCAGGTTACTAACAAAATCACTTCTCATCCTGTTGAGCAGAACTTGTTTTTTCAGCGAAATAAACGCCAGGTAAAATGCCAGGCCGGTCATTAGTAACAATACGATCGCAAAGATGATCTGGGGACTGATTTTTTTTAGTAAATATATCTGATAATGACCGATTAAAGCAACAGGAAGGCAGCCCACAAAATCCGGATGGATTACCAGCTTAAAATTTGTTGGCATCCCTGAACTACCATCAGTTTTGTCTGACCAATCTACCATAAAATCAAATCCATCGATCAGGATACGTTTATGAAACAGGCTTTTAAATAAACCGGTGTCAATCATATTATTGAACATCACCGTATAATCCATGCCACCAAAAGAACTATCATTGCTCTGGTGCATAAAAAGCCTTGTACTGCGAACCAGCATGTCGTCAAGGCCTGAACGCATAAAATCAACGGAAATATTCGGTTCCGGCATCATTAAACCTGTGTCCTCAATGCTAATCGAAAACATAGCTTTCCCGCCCCAGGCCGTATCCACAAAATTACCTGAAATCACCTTGACCTGCATCGAATCAGTCGTTATTTGCTTTCGAATCATTTTCTCCTTGCCAAATTCAAGGGTGAGACTATCTTTTGAAAGCGTGGGGAGAATAACATATTGTACCAGCAACGTGTCGATTACTTCACGCTGTGATTCCATATAGATCTGCTGTAGTTCCTTTTTCAGCTGATCCCTCTCAACAAAATATTGAGAACCCAACCACTTTATCACAAAACCGGTCAGCAATAACTGACTGACCAGCATAAGCGTCAATATCCGGGTATGTTTGTTTATTCTTTTCATATCCATCAGGTTTTGCAAAAATACAAATAACACCATTGAATCCGCCTCCATTAACCTTAATTAACCTTAATTCACAGAGTTTTAACCTGAATGAAGCCTCCTACCCAATACTTTTGCCAGGTACAATTTATAAATAAAAATATTTATTAAAATCAACAAATTATGAAAGCTACATTTTTAACAGCAATCTGTTTTCTTGTAATTACAAGCTTGTCATCACAGCAAAATTCATCTGCTCCGGTTAAGCAAGGTTTTATTGTTTATAACGAAATCGTTAAACTGGATATAAAACTTGAGGGCGATGCTGCACAATTTGCACATATGCTTCCCAAGGAACGTACAAGTTCAAAGGCCCTGTATTTTAACGACGAATTTGCCCTGTATACCAGGTATGATGACCCCCGGCAAGACGATGCAGGGCCTGAAATAGTAGAAACCGAAGGTATGATGGTACAGGTAAAAATGATGGAGCCTGATAACAAAACCTTTACCTACTTAAAAAACAATAAACAGATCGAACAGCGTGAATTCATGACACGGATGTTTTTGGTTGAAAGAAAACTAACGGTTCCCAACTGGAAGTTTACAGGTAATAATAAATCCATAATTGGATATAACTGCATGGAAGCCACATGTGAAGACAAGGAGGGTAAGACACTCACAGCATGGTTTACACCTGAGATTCCGATTCCTGCCGGTCCGGATACCATTGGTAACTTACCTGGAATGGTGTTGGCAGTGGATTACGATAATGGGCAAAGGACGATCAACGCCATCGAAATTGATACCAATCCACTTGACTCCGATATCCTGAAAAAACCCAAAAAAGGAAAAAAGGTATCAGAACAGAAATATAAAGCAATCGTACAGGAAAAGATGGAAGAAATGGGTGCTGAAGGTGGCCAGGGCGGTAGTGTTCAAACCGTTATCAAAATTGGCCAATGATCATGCTGAGAATCGTAAAATACCTATTTGTACTCCTTCCCATTGTTGTATCGGGTCAGCAATTTTCGCTTAAGGGTACTATTTTGAATGAGACCGGTGAAGGCATGCCCTATGCAACTGCCGTCCTTCTCGATCCATCCGACTCAACACTACAATATTACGGCATCAGTAATTTTGATGGCACATTTGAGATACCGAAGGTGAAAGGTGGGGAATACTTGCTCCAGGTGGCATTTATGGGGTTTGAGACCCATTACAGGATGGCAACCATCCCTTTGGAAAACACAGATGATCTGGGCATTATCGTCATGAAAACCAGGAATCTCGATCTCGACGGTGTAGATATTGTTAGTGAGCGCATTCCCATGCGAATCAAAAAGGATACCCTTGAGT
>JABMQA010000002.1 GCA_013203545.1 Bacteroidota bacterium | reverse complement strand
TTCCAGTTCTTCACCAAGAAGTTTCGAGCTCTTTTTCAGCCCAACGGTTTGCGCCTTCATCCGGTTGGCTTCTTCATGTTTCCCTTCCTTGAAAAGCTGCCCGATGCTTTTTGCCAGTTTGTTGGCTTCAGCAAATGTAACGTCAAGTTTGGTCTGTGTGCTTCTGCGTTGCTCATCCAGGGCGATGATGCCGGTAACGATTTCAGCAGCATTAAAATTCTTGATCTTTAACCTTTGGACTACTTCTTCCTGGTTTTCCCTGATATAATTGATCTGTAACATGGTTTTACGATTTGGATTAAACAAAAAATCCCCTGCTTCGCGAAAAACAGGAGATCCCTTAAATTCTTTTTATTCCTGGTTTAACTTGCAGGTTCGTTGATTTCTATAGGAACTATTGACACATATGATTTGTCGTTCTTGCGCTTTCTAAACTCAACATTACCATCGATGAGCGCAAACAAAGTATGGTCTTTACCAAGTCCTACATTGAGCCCCGGATTGTGAGGAGTACCTCTTTGACGTACAATGATGTTCCCGGCCTGGGCAAACTGTCCGCCGTAAATTTTAACACCAAGTCGTTTACTATGTGATTCGCGGCCGTTGGATGAACTACCCGCACCTTTTTTATGAGCCATGTCTTATTGTTTTTTTTGTTTTATAAAATTGGAAATTACGCACCCACGTTGATGCCATCAATATGAATTTTACTCATATACTGGCGATGACCGTTTTGCTTCTGGTATCCTTTTCTTCTTTTCTTGTGAAAAACGATCACTTTGTCGCTCTTAAGATGCTCTACAATCTTTGCAGAAATTTTGGCGCCCTCAACAAAAGGCTTACCAACACTGATGTTCTCACCATCCTCGATGAGCATCACTTTTTCAAAATCAACGGCATCACCAGCTTCACCTTCCAAACGGTGAACAAAAATATCGTTGTCTTTCTCTACTTTAAACTGTTGTCCAGCTATATCAACAATTGCGTACATTATTATATTCTAATTGATAATTATTACTTCTGAAAAATGGAGTGCAAAGGTATTAAAATTATTTAACTACCAAATTTTTGTATAAAAAACTTTTTAATCTCCAGCATATATCAACTTGATTGTATGCGACATGTTGGACGATTTTAGTTTGAGAAAATAAACAGAAGGCGGCATCCCCTGCCCCGACTGGTTATTTCCGTTCCAATAAAATTTGTGATGTCCTGCTGGCACGTTTAAAACGGACTGGAAAAAAATTTCTTTTCCGAAAGTATCGAAAACGGCTATTTCAACATTTGACCTGGCTGATAGTTCATAATCGACTGTGAGAATCTCAGTAAAAGGATTCGGGTAACATACCGGGGTGGCCAATATATTTGTTTTGGTGAAATTTTCTTCTACTGCACTGGTATTCAGAATTTCGCGCATTACATCCCCTGTTGCCTTGCCGGGATTAATGCCCAAAAGATGCGCTGCTGTTACCGCCATATCCGGAATCTTCCGGTAAACCGAAGTTACCTTATCGGATTTAATATCCGGGCCGGTAGCCAGGAACTGAATATGCCGGCAGCCTTCACAACCACAGCCATGGTTTTCAAACCCACCATGCGCATCGTCGTGCCTTCCGTGGTCGTTGGTAACGATGAGCGTGGTTTGATCTTTATAAAAAGGATCATTTTGAATTTCATCCCACAACTCCCCAACGATGCTGTCGGCATTTCGGATGGTATTTATATAATAGTTCCAATTGCCGCTGTGACCCGCATGATCCACATCGGCAAGGTAAACCCACATGAAATGCGGCTGAAATTGCTCCATGACATATTTAGTGTTTTCGCACACATCGTAATCGCCATAACCAGCCGAATAAAATGAAGGCCAGAAGGAGGTGCCATATTCAGGGTCGAAACTCGGCAACCACAAATCGGGTATATATTGCAAAATGTAATAGCACTCGGATGCCGGCATGGAAAATTGCTTGCGGAAATACTCGAAAATAGTGGGTAAAACCGCATAACTGGTCGGCGTAGTACCAAAAATGGTATCCCTAACTTCTGTCCATGCGCCGCACCATAATGCAGGAATGGCCCTTTTGGTATAGGTGATGCCGTTGTTATAAAAATCCTCACAAACAGTTCCTTCCTGCGAAATATCCCACATCTTTGGAATATGTGCATGGTCAGGATCACCGAATGTTTCAGTGTATCGGGCACCATCGATGATGATGATCATGATTTTTCGCTCGCTTTGTGCTGCCATATTAAGGCATGCCAGTAGTAGCAGGGCCAGAAACGCTAAAGCTAATTTAATCACAAGGTATTTTGATTTGATTTATCTTTTGGCAAAGCTACACAAATTTGTTCTGGAGAAAGGCCAGCAGTCCAGAACAAGTTTTGTCGTTCTGACATTTATCAGTATCTTTGAACACTAAATTATAATCAAATGAAAGTCATTGAACTACTTATACCGGATACAATTGATTTAAATGAACGGGAAGTCAAAATGCTTCTTGCGTCACGATTGTATGAGAAAGGGAAACTATCATTGGGTCAGGCAGCAGAATTGGTTGGTTTATCAAAAAGAGCCTTCATGGAAATTCTGTGCGATTATGATGTTTCTATATTTAATTACCCTATTTCAGAACTGGATAATGAAATAAAAAATGCCAAAAATTATAGTCTCTGATACGAGCTGTCTGATTATATTTGAAAAACTCAATAGGATTAACCTGCTTGAATCTCTTTATGGAGAGATTACAATTACCCAGATTGTTGCTGATGAATATAAAGGAAGGCGGGAGGCAAAACAATTGAATATTAATTATACCGGAACAGTTGGAATCTTAGTTGCTGCTAAAGAGAAAGGATTTATCAAAACAGTATTTGAAATTCTTGATGAAATAGTGAGAACTAACTTTAGAATTAGTGAAAAACTGGTAGAAGAGGTGAAGAGAAGATGTGGTGAATCGTGATAATCACCGAATCCCAGCCAACTATATTTGATCTCAGTTGAAAGCATCATGTTATTAATTTAGCGAATCTGATCACATTAAAATGTTTATTTCACAACTATTATCCGAAGTCCTGGATTAACCCTGTTTGTTGAATAAGGTATAATGGCAGTGTTATCAATGATCAATACTTCAAGTGAATGGATGTATTCAATACTTTCAGGAATGTACAGCAGCGGGCCGCTTTTGGCCACATCCAGTTCGATGAGCGAGGTGAGATTGCCCAATGTCTCCGGAAGTGGTTCATTCATCTGGTTTTTTCCTAACACAAAATACTGAAGGCTTTCGAGGCCGCCAATTTCCTCAGGCAGGCCCGCAAGCTTATTTTCATTCAGGAAAAGGAATTTCAGGTTTTTCAGGTTTCCGATTTCGGGTGGCAGGGATTTGAGCTGATTGTAATTCAGGTCAAGCTTTTCAAGATTTTTAAGTTCACCAATCTCTGCTGGCAGGGATTCTAGTTTGTTGTTCTTTAGAGATAACTCTTCAAGCGCTTTCAGATTACCAATCTCAGGCGGCAGAAATTTTAAACGGTTGCTGCTGATGATTAATTTTTCCAACTTTTCCAGTTTGCCAATTTCAGGCGGAAGGGATTCAAGTTTATTGTTGAAGAGAATCAGTATTTCCAGATTCTTCAGTTGCCCTATCTCAGGTGGCAATTCGGTGTAACCTCCGTTACTCAGTTTTAGTTTTTTAAATGATTCGGGATTCGCAAGGGCTTTTTCGAGGTTTTTATGTGGAATGCAGGATGTGAATACTAGCAAACCAAAAGCAAGCAAACAAAGGGAGTAAGATAATTTTATCATTTGATGGAAAGACTTAATTTGTACAAAAATAGCTAATATTTTCTCTAATACTTTATTGAAATTAGAATTAATGCAATTTTGGAGTTGTAACATCCGAATTTGTTACACCTTAAATTTCAGGGTGTATTGTGTGAATTACCTACAGTAGTGTTCGCAAGCGATCAACGGCGGGACATAGTATCATTCTAATGAATAGGGTAATTGGATTGCGTATCCGCTTGAGTGTAATAAAAAATCCGCCTGAGTATGCTGATTTATTTTAGTATAGTATTGATTTTAGAAGGTTTGAAAATTTATCAGGATTTCTACTATATACTTTGGATTTATTCCTTTCGTTCCAATAGTCGAATATTTCCTTTTTCTGTTGTTGGGCAAATACCGACCAGATTAATCTTCTAACCATGCTTCCGATTGCCTTTTAGCTTCTTCATGAGTCAGAAACTCCCCATTTTCTATTTGTTGAATAGCTATTTTTAATTCATCAATTTGATGGTTTGTGAGTTTGATATTACCATTATCTTCATCAGATAATTTTATTAATTTGCTCATTTCTAATAACAGAAATGGGTTGTTAATTTGATTTATTGCGTTAATTAAATCTGCCTTAATTTGTTGCTGAGCATTCATTTTCTGTTCTTTATTAATATCTCAATATTCGATGTTTGTGTTTCTACAAAGGTAACATAATTCAACAACTTTACGTACTTGAATAATATCAGTTTGATCAAGAGTTTGTTATTTGTTTTGCTGCTAAAGTGGACAATCATTGTCAAATATTTAGACGGTTTTTTGTGTTGAAAATCGGGAATTATTCATTAAAGTCCAGATAAAGAATGATTTAGAAATTTCGGTATATCTTTGGCACTTTGACTGGCAAATATTACAACTATGCTTCAAAACTATTTTGCGATCATCTGGCGAAATCTATTGAGAAATAAACTTTTCTCGTTCATCCATATTTTGGGTTTATCACTTGGAATTGCATGTGCGCTTTTCCTGGCGATTATTGTTATGTACGAATACAAGTGGGATGGGTTTCATGAAAAAATTGACAATATTTATATACTTCGTAAAACCCTGTTCATGGAAACTGGGGCCTACACGGTTGACAAT
>JABMQA010000239.1 GCA_013203545.1 Bacteroidota bacterium | reverse complement strand
TATCATCGAATTGCGCGAATTAAACGAATGTAAATTCGTTCAATTCGTTTAATTCGATGAAAGAAATTAAGGATGACAAAAAATTAATGAATTCTGGAAAAACAAACATCGTTAACATATTATCAATAATGACATTCTATGAGCCTATAATATTTGCACTTGCGCCCCTGAATCTACTGAGTTAGAAGTTGCCATTTTTTTATAAATTGGTTGGTGACGCCAACCACTATTTTCAAGATCTGACTATACGGAATGGTGGCTTCTGAATTACTTTACTTCCAAAATAATTTTGAGCACTAGCTTTCACCATTCATTTCTCAAAAGCAACAAAAGTGATAAAGTAGTGTTATATGTTAAAATTATGCAAAACAAATGTCATGGCCGAAACACCAACAATCCAAATCCCTCTGGGCTTTACTGCCCCGGATTTTAAACTTCCTGATGTGATTTCAGGAAAAGAATTATCACTAAATGATCTGAAATCCAATAAAGCAACTGTGGTGGTTTTTATATGCAATCACTGTCCCTATGTAATTCATATTATTAAGGAACTGGTAAAGACGGGTAAAGATTATATTCCAAAAGGCGTTTCATTCATCATGATCAATTCCAACGACGTGGAGAACTATCCGGCTGATTCACCTGAGAAAATGGTTGAATTTGCAAATCAATATGATTTCCCGTTCCCCTATCTTTATGATGAAACACAGGATATAGCCAGAACCTATGATGCCGCCTGCACACCTGATTTCAATGTATTTGACGGAAAAATGAAATGTGTCTATCGGGGGCAGTTTGACGATTCCAGACCTTCCAACGGCAAGCCTGTCACCGGCGCTGAACTTCGTAAATCGCTTGATTTGATACTTGCCGGGCATGAAATCCCCGAAAAGCAAATGCCCAGTGTGGGGTGTAATATTAAGTGGAAAGCATAACCGATACTGGAAATAAAAAAGAAATAACCACATGAAGCGGCTCACAACAAACCCATACCGGAATTATTTTTTAGTTACAATTTTTGGGGTAGCCATGGGTGCATCTGAAGCGATCGTTGTAATTTATCTCCGGGAAATTTATTACCCAGGAGGGTTCGATTTCCCGTTGGCACCGATATCTTCGAAAATCTTTTCGATCGAACTTTTGCGGGAGCTTGCCACGATTGTGATGCTTGCCGCCATTGCCATCATTACCGGTAAAAACAATCTTCAGCGGTTTTCATACTTCCTTTTCACCTTTGCCATCTGGGACATCTTTTACTATGTATGGCTAAAAATACTGATTGCTTGGCCGCCGTCATTAATAACCTGGGACATTTTGTTTCTCATTCCCGTTGTCTGGATTGGTCCGGTGCTTGCCCCCGTGATATGCTCACTGACCATGATACTGATGTCGGGGATAATAAATTATCTGCAAAACAAAGGGTATAACGTAAAGATCAAGCCATCCGAATGGATTTTAATCATCACGGGAGCCGCCATAATTTTTCTGACATTTATCCGGGATTATTCGGTAATGGTTATCGGCGAAGGATTAAAGTCCGGTTTTGGAACTCTTTCTACCAATGAATATCTGCTGGAAACGATTTCAACATATCAACCCACTTCTTATAACTGGCTTATGTTTATTGTTGGTGAAGCGCTTATTGTGATAGCACTTTTGCTGTTATTTAAAAGAACTACCCATACATCCTAACCAAAAAATAAACAGTTCCAATCACAATAATCCCGGCCAGAACGGCCAGCGCAATTTTAATCCAGCTATAGGGGCGTTCGCCCTGCACTTCACCGGTACGTCCATTTACCACAAACTGGAAAACCTTTCCTTTAAACTTGTATGCACTTATCCAGATGGGAAGCAGAAGATGCTTGAATGTGATGTCATCGTGCTTCGTGTTTACCGAGCCAATACGTTGTTCATCTCCGCCGATATCATGCCGGATGCTATTTCTGATTTCTGTGTCCATTTTGACTTTGGCTTCTCCAAACCCCTGTTTCAGGTCAACCTGGTAACTTTCGGCTTTATAACCGCTCAGGAATTTCTCATCAAACGGAACAAGATTATGGAGATCCCAGGGTTCCAGTTTGTCGGTTTTCTCCTTTGGCAACGAATTGCTGGCCAGCACAAGCACATCATCAAAAACCTTAGACACTCTGCCGCTAACATGATGCCAGCGTGTTTTCTGCACTTGCCGGGTCTTGCGTTCGCCGTTCTCGGTGTACGACTGGGATTCGTAATAATGATCGCCCCTTTGCCCGGTATAGGCCGATTGGGTTTTTGAATCATAGGTCCAGTATGGGATATACATTCCCTTGAGCTGTTCGTGATGCAGGGCAAACTTCTTTAGTTTGTCAGGTGCCCACCATAATTTTTTAAGCCACGCCCTGAAGAGGTTAAACGCCTTTTGTGAGTCGATGGCGAATGGCAGCACCGATTTGGGCCTTATGATTTTTTTTGTGGAACCACTTTTAATCACCAGGGGCGTTCCACAGAATGCGCAATCATCGGAAACCAGGTTGGGGTCAAAAGTAGTTTCCGCCCCGCATCCGTTGCATTTTACTGTTTGAACCTCTACCTGTTCTGTTTGAGTATCATTTTGTGATAGAAATTTTTCAAAGTCAAGTTCCTCAATCTCTTCAGTACTGATTTCTATTTCATTCTCGGTACTGCAATGCAGGCATTTCAATACGGTGGTTCCGGGAGCGTAGGTCAATGTAGAGCCGCAGCCTTTGCAGTTCATTTCGGACTGGATGGTTTCAGAGGATCGGTTTTGTGTGTTATCG
The DNA here is from genome assembly GCA_013203545.1 of Bacteroidota bacterium. Taxonomy (GTDB): domain Bacteria; phylum Bacteroidota; class Bacteroidia; order Bacteroidales; family 4484-276; genus JABMQA01. The sequence continues at coordinate 1,027 of JABMQA010000239.1, read as the reverse complement.
TTCATTTTTTAATATATAGTGAAATTTCATTTTTAACCTGTACGGAGCCATAACTTTGCAAAGGGACAAACATTCGTTATATCTATATATAACCCTGTCGGGATTTAACCTCCTGACAGGATTATAAAAATTATTTTGTCGTGGTTGGAGGTGGTGGCGGTGGCGGAGGTGTAGCACCAAATAATTGCGATAACTCAGCAATTGTTCCGGCTGCTTCCCAGTTGGCCATTCCGGCCTTCCAAACCAGTGTTTCAGAGCTAAGCTGATTTTGTGTAACCATCCCCTTCAGGGCATTCATATCATACGGGCCGTATTGTTTGCCATCAACTGCAATGTGAAAGACAAGCTGACCGGGTAACGGAGGCGGTGCAGGGGCACTCTGTTGAGGCGGTTGCTGTGACTGCTGTGCCTGATTCATGGTATTCATCATCTGGCTGGCCATTCCAAAGCCCATCCCAAGTCCCATACCTTCAGAGGCGCCACCCCCGGCCGGATTGTTAGCGGCGGCTTCCATGGCATCGGCAGCCTGGAATTTGGTGTACTTGTCCAGGTCGCCAACGATCCCCATACTCGAACGCTTGTCGAGGGCATCTTCCACGTTGGGTGGCAAGCTGATGTTTGAAACGAGAAACTTTGTGAGATCGAGGCCATACTCTTCATATTCGGGCTGGATTTTTGTCTGGCAAAGTTGAGAAAACTCATTATAGTTGGCAGCCATATCCAAAACAGGGATCTTGCTTTCGCCAATGATATCCGTAAACCGTGTTATCACAATATTCCGTAACTGGTTGGTGATTTCTTCTGTTGTGAAATTACCGTCGGTACCCACGATGGTTTTGATAAAAGCAGCCGGATCGGTTACCCTGAACTGGTAGTTGCCAAAAGCACGGATGCGAATAGGGCCGAATTCCGGGTCGCGAAGCATTACAGGGTTTGGGGTCCCCCACTTCTGGTCGGTAAAATTTTTGGTGTTGATAAAATATACTTCTGCCTTGAACGGGCTGCTAAACCCGTACTTCCATCCCTT
>JABMQA010000238.1 GCA_013203545.1 Bacteroidota bacterium | reverse complement strand
GAGTTAGCATAGGGCGCAGGGCGACTGCCTTCGCCAAGGCTTCGGCAGTTAAACAGGGCTCAGGGCTCGGGAAGCAGAACTGCCCACTGCCAATCGGAGCGCAGCGGAGATCCCGCTTTGGCGGGACTGTCAATCGAAGCGCAGCGAAGATCCCGCCTTGGCGGGACTGCCAACTGAATCCGTGTTCCAATGGATGGAGATTAGTTTTAGCGCCTCCGCAGAGCAGCTACGGCGCTCGCGGAAGTGATTAAGTTTTAAGTTATTAAGTGATTAAGTTTTAAGATGAATCATTTTTTGATTTTCACATAAAATATGCTATATTTGTGAAAAATATCACACAAATGGCATTAAAAATGTGATTTTACAATGGAGATCAAACGGGATATTGAATCGGAATTAAAAACCTGGAAGAGCTCACGTTTCCGTAAACCTTTGTTGCTTCAGGGTGCCCGGCAAACAGGAAAGACCTGGGTCGTAAAGAAATTTGGCAAGGACTCATTTGAACAGATCGCCTATTTTAATTTTGATGAGCAGTCCGGATTAAAGCAGTTTTTCAGTGAAACCAAGGATACAAGCCGTATTCTGGACCATCTGGCCCTGGTATTCGGGAAAGCTATCGTTCCTGACGAAACGTTGATATTTTTTGATGAAATTCAGGAATGCAATGATGCATTGAATGCACTAAAATATTTTCATGAAAACAATCCTGAATATGCGATAGTCGGAGCGGGTTCATTACTGGGAGTCGCACTTTCAAAGGGGGCTTCCTTTCCGGTTGGGAAGGTGGATATAAAAACACTTTATCCGCTTACTTTCAATGAGTTTCTCCAGGCTTCTGACCCTGAACTCGGGGAATACCTGAACCAATACAATACCTTCAACCCTATTCCGGATATCTTTTTTTCCCGTCTCATGGAGAAACTAAAGGTTTTTTACATAACAGGAGGAATGCCTGAACCTGTTTCAATCTTTCTGGAAGATCAGTATATGGAAAGGCTACAGCATGCACTGCTGAATATTATGAAAGCGTATGCCCTCGACTTCTCAAAACATATCGCCGGTAAAGATATTCCAAAAGTCAGCGCCATTTGGAATTCAATGCCTTCGCAACTGGCCAGGGAGAATAAAAAATTTGTGTACCAAAAAGTGAAACAGGGAGCCCGGGCACGTGAATATGAAGACGCACTTCAATGGCTTGTTATGGCAGGGCTGATATATAAAATTAACCGTTGCACAAAACCATCGCTACCCCTCTCTTCATACGATGATCTGTCTGATTTTAAGCTTTATATGCTTGATACAGGTCTTTTGCGCAGGGCCTCATTGCTTGATCCATCAGCTATTACAGAGGGGAATCGTTTGTTCACGGAGTTCAAAGGAGCCCTAACGGAGAATTTTGTGTTGCAAAACCTTTTAACACAGTTTGAGGTACTTCCCCGATACTGGTCATCCGGGAATATGGCTGAAATTGATTTTCTGCTTCAATTTCGTAACGAGGTCATTCCCGTGGAAGTAAAATCGGATATCAATATTCGTGGGAAAAGTCTTGCTTTTTACTATAACAAATTTCATCCTGTTCGCCGGATAAGATTTTCATTAAAGAACCTCAGGCTGGAGGATAATCTCATCAACATACCCCTGTTCATGGCAGGTTATACAGAAACATTATTAGAGAGGAGTATGGAAGTTTTAAGTTATTAAGTTTTAAGTTGTTAAGTTATTAAGTTTTAAGATAAATGTATCATTCTTTTGAGGAACTCGATGTTTGGAAGAGAGGTTGTAAATTAGCGGTTGAGACATATAAAGCGCTGAAAGGGTGTAAAGAGTTTGAGTTGAAGAATCAAATGATAAAATCAGCGATATCGATCCCATCAAATATAGCCGAGGGAGCTGAACGAAATTCAAAGAAAGAATTTATTCAGTTCCTTCATATTGCCAAAGGATCAGCGGCTGAACTTAGGACCCAGTTTTATATCGCTGAAAAAGCTGAAATTCTACCTTCAAAAACCACCAGACCATTCATCAAAGAAACCAAAGAACTATCCTCCATGCTCCAGGGATTAATAAATTCTATAAAGATAAAATCCAATCCTTAACTTCTTAAAACTTAATAACTTAAATCTTAAAACTATCTTTATACCAGTGAAAGGAGAACAATACATACCCATTCTGATAGAACGGCTACAGAGGATTAAGCCTGATAAGGTTATTCTGTTTGGCTCCTATGCTTATGGGACAGCATCGGAGGATAGCGATCTTGATATTCTTTTTGTCACCGGTGATGAGACCATTCCAACTTCCTATTCTGAAAAGAGCCAACTATATTTATATGTTTCAAAGACCATCAGCGATATCAAAGAAAAATTCCCGGTTGACTTGATTGTTCATACGAGAGGTATGCACAATAAATTTATTGAAATGAATAGTTTATTTGCAAGAGAAATATTGAACAACGGTAAAATCCTTTATGAAAAAGATCACTCAGGACTGGCTTCATAGCGCTGAATCGGATTTACTTCTGATTAACCAGATATCCGGGCAGGAGGTGCATGGG
>JABMQA010000237.1 GCA_013203545.1 Bacteroidota bacterium | reverse complement strand
CCTCCAGGGGGAGGATGCCACCGCACTGGCCGTATATTGCCCTGTGGGTTGGGCTCCCTTCTCCTCAAGGAGAAGGGCTGGGGATGAGGTCTTTTTGCCTGGAATGGTATCTTGTTCCATAGTTGATTTCATTCCAATAACCTCCTGTAAACCTCATCAAATCTTTTGCTTTGCAGAGAATCGGCATATTTTTTTTTACAATAGTTCTTCATCTCCGAATATTCCATATCTAATTGTTTCACCTCATCAAGTAATTTTATCGTTTTGAGAGAATCCTGAGACATCAACAGTTGTTTGATTACACCTGTTTTTTCACGGTGAATACCGACCAGATGCGAAGCATCCTTCTCCGGAGTGCCCGAACATGAAAAAATCAGTATTGTAATTGTGGTGATCATCCCTATTGCTATACATTTAATCCTTTTCACATTTTGTGTTTTGTGGGGCTAAACTACAGCATAAGGATTGCTGAAAAAAATGAAGCTTGTACGGATTTATAAATTCGTGCAATCCTGCATAATCATTATTAAGGTAACTCGTTGTTTTGGAGTGCATTTTCCATATTTCTGGTTTTGGTTATTTCGTGAAGGTTCTTTATGAAAATGCTGGGTGTAACACCGGTAACCTTTTTAAATGCGGTATTAAAAGTTGACCGTGAATGAAACCCGACCGATCCGGCAATACCCTCCAGTGTCATCGATTTGTGCTTGTGGTATGCAAACATTTTTTGAGCCTCCCGAATACGCAATTTGTTGAGATAATTCGAAAAGTTGGTGTTAAAATACTCATTGATAACCCTTGACAGATAGGTTGTATTTGTCTCAAGTTTTTCGGCCAGATCTGCCAGGGATAATTGTGGTTGTGAAAAAAACTTTTCGGTTTTCATCAAACGATCCAAATCAGTTAATATCCGCTCCTTTTCCTCATCATTTATGGTTGAGTGGATCGATTCGGTAGTAATTGGTTTATGTTCTTCTTCCTCCTGTTTCATCAATTCAAGATTTTTTTCAACCAGCTTGCGATTGGCTTTTGATTTCTGTGCAAAAAGAATGGTTATCAGCAACGATGCGATCAGGAGTATCAGCACTCCGGCACTCAAACCTATCAATGTTATTTGTTTGCGTTTTAATTCAGCTTCATGAAGCTGGTTGTCTTTGATAAGCAATTCGATATGTTGCTGCTTTTTTTCAGTTTCAAACCGGACTTCCATTTCTGCTAGTTGGGTCTGACTTCTTTCGGTAAATATCGAATCTTTAACCCTAGCATAATTCCGGTATGCTTCGAGCGCTATCTGTGTTTTACCCATTTTCTCGTAAAGTTTACTCTGGCTTTCGTAAACTTTAAGAACAATCGGCAATGCGGAAATTTCCATTGCAGCAATCAGGGCCTGATCCAGGTTTGCCTCAGCATCTTCGTATTTACCAAGTTTCAGGTAGGTAGCGCCAATATTTTGCAATCCCACTGCTATTACACTTCGCAATCCAAGCTGTTTACCAGTTTCCGTCCCTGCAATAAAATATGGTAAAGCCTCCGGGTATTGACCGGCTTCAAAAAAAATGGTCCCGATGTTTATTTTTTTAACGGCTGCATTGCCGTGCCGCCCTAATTTTTCGGCAATGGCCAACGATTCTTTAAACAAGACGAGTGCAGAATCCGGGTAACCCTGGCTTTGAATGACACTTGCCAGGTTGCCAAGGGTCATCTCTACCTGCGCCATGTTCCCTGTTTCATAGTCAATTTCCAGGGCCTGCCTGAAGTAGTCCGACGCAAGTTCATATTTCCCCCACACTGTATATAAAGCGGCAATGTTGTTTAAATCAACCGCCAGAAGTACGGAATAATTCATCTTTTTGGAGATTTCATAAGCCCTGGTGTAATATTCAAGTGCCTTTTCATAATCCCCCATTGTTTTGTAAACCAAACCCAGGTTCCCCAATGCCGAAGAAAGCTCCTCTTCCATACCGGGGATCTCACTTAAAGCAATGGCCTGCCTGTTGAAAAAGATGGCACTGTCGTAGTTGGCAATTCCCTGATAAACCCTTCCTATGTTGGTAATTACTGCCGGAATATTGTCTTCATCATCAATTTTGAGAAGCAGTTGTAAGGACTTTTTATAATTACGTAGTGCATCATCAAACCTGTCGATTTCAACACATGAATAGCCCATGTCGTTGTAGCATGATGCGGCTTCCAGATAATTCTCAAGGCGCAGATAAATTAATGCTGCCCGTTCAAACCATCCGATTGCTGTTGCGTAATCCTGCTCCCACCACCAGGTATCACCTATGGCAT
>JABMQA010000236.1 GCA_013203545.1 Bacteroidota bacterium | reverse complement strand
AATCTTTAAAGATAAGAATGATGGTTTAAAAAGTTAATGGAAACCGCCTTGGTCCCGCAATTGCGGGATGCCAGGTGGTGTGGGGGGACAGCGGCGTGAGCCGCTTCCTACCCGATTAGTGCACAGATTGAACGAGAAGCCATACAACCCGGTACGGGTTGGAATACCAAATAGCCTTTTCATTATAAAACCGCATTGCTCAATGAAAAATGAATAATCAAACCCGTACTGGGTTTTAATACCTTCAGTTGACTTCTTGTACTACATTAATCCAACCCGTACCGGGTTAATTGCAGTTTTAATGGGTAAATAATAATGCATAAATAATGTAATTTTCAAGCAATCCTTCATCGAAATTTTATGATAAAAAAAGAAGATTGTACATCATCCGGTTATTTCCGGATATAACTATCGAATTAATCCGTCGTTTTGGGGATATTATTTAAAATGTTTCACTTAAGCGAAAGAAAAATGAAGCTGCCTGAAAAATCCTTTCCTGACAGCCTCATCATAAAAAAGGCATTTATTAACCAAAATTATTCACACCCACTGTATCCGCAACTCGTACAGGTTTTGCAGCTTTCGGTAAAGGTCATTGTTCCAACAGATTCGCATTGGGGGCATTTGGCCTTTTTATCAACGGTACCTGGTTTAATGTACTGCTTCAATGCACGGATAACTCCGTTTTTCCAGGTATTTAAATTGCTGTCGTCAAGGATCAGGTTTTCGATGAGTTCTACAACATATGGCAGCGGCATGCCATGGCGTAGGATTCCCGAGATCAACTTTGCATAATTCCAGTATTCTTTATTAAACTGCCGCGACAATCCCTCGGAGGTCATTTTGTACCCCTCTGAGTCGATATATTGAAAATCATACCGGGTTTTCCTGTTTTCCTTATTCCTGATTACAAATCCGCTCTTGATCCAACCGGCCAGGAAAAAGCCTTTCGATTTACCTGTAAAAATTTCGTAAGGCCTGTTTTTGAGTAATCCAATTACGGCTACCCAATCTTCACCATCATTGCTAAAACGTACCACATCGGCTTTGAGTTTTTTCGGCCTTGTCGGTGCATTGGTCTCAATAAAGTCACTGTTCTCGTCGCTGTTTTTAACCAGAACCCCCGACCGTGATCCTTCGCGATAAATCGTCATACCTTTACAACCGCTTTCCCAGGCGGTTTGATAAACCTGGCTAACAAGGTCTTCGGAGGCATCTTTTGGCAGGTTAACGGTTACGCTGATGGAATGATCAACCCATTGCTGCACGGCACCCTGCATCTTCACTTTGGCAAGCCAGTCGATATCATTGGATGTAGCGCCGTGGTAAGGTGATAATTCAACCAGTTTCTGGATCTCATCGTCGTTGCAACTATTTAGCTCGTCAGTGTTATAACCTTTGATTCTGAGCCACTCCACAAATTTAGGATGAAATACATTGAATTCCTCCCATGCATCCCCCTGGTCATCAGTAAACGAAATCTTTACGTTTTTGTCGTTGGGGTTTACTTTTCTTCTGCGCTTGTAGTTTACCAGAAATACGGGCTCAATCCCTGAGGATGTTTGTGTACAAATACTCACACTACCGGTGGGGGCAATGGTAAGCATGGCAATATTTCTCCGGCCATACTTCTTCATATCTTCAAGGATGGCAGGGTCAACTAACCCGATTCGTTTAATGAAAGGATTGTTTTTCTCCTTTTCATAGTTAAAAACTTTAAACTGTCCGCGTTCCCTGGCAAGGTTCACAGATGACCGGTATGCCTCGGTTGCAAGCATTTTATGAACATCAACCGAAAAATCTGTTGATTCCTGGGCGCCATATCGCTTTCCCAGGGCAGCCAGCATATCACCTTCAGCGGTAATACCAATACCTACACGCCTGCCCTGCAAAGTCTTTGTACGGATCTTTTCCCACAAACGCTTTTCTATCAATTTAGTCTCCTCTTCTTCAGGATCCGAATCGATTTTATTTAAAATGCCATCGATATTTTCGATCTCAAGGTCGATGATATCATCCATCATACGCTGGGCAATGGCAACATGCCTGCGAAAGAGTTCGGTGTTAAAAGCGGATTTTTCGGTAAAAGGGTTCTCAACATAGCTATACAGGTTTATAGCTAACAGGCGGCAACTATCGTAGGGACAAAGAGGTATTTCACCACATGGATTGGTTGATACGGTTTTGAATCCCTGGTCAGCATAACTATCGGGGACCGACTCGCGGATCACCGTATCCCAAAAAAGAATGCCGGGTTCCGCTGATTTCCATGCATTATGGATAAGCTTATCCCAAAGTGTTCGGGCATCGATGGTTTTTTTAAATGTTGGATTCTCTGATTCGATTGGAAATTGTTGTGTGTACTTGCCCCCGGTTTTTACGGCTTGCATAAATTCATCATCAATCTTTACCGAAATATTGGCGCCGGTTACTTTTCCCAACTCCATTTTTGCGTCGATGAAGTCCTCGGCATCGGGGTGTTTACTCGAAACTGATAACATTAAGGCACCGCGCCTTCCATCCTGTGCCACTTCACGTGTTGAGTTCGAATAACGCTCCATAAAAGGAACGATACCCGTGGAGGTTAATGCGCTGTTTTTCACAGGGCTGCCGATCGGGCGTATGTGTGACAGGTCGTGACCTACCCCGCCGCGTCGTTTCATCAACTGCACCTGTTCCTGATCAATTTTCATGATCCCACCATATGAATCGGATGGCGTGTTGCTACCGATCACAAAACAATTGGATAGCGATGATATCTGGTGATGGTTCCCAATACCGGCCATCGGGCTGCCCTGGGGAATGATATATTTAAAATCCTTCAATACCTGGTAAATATCCTCCTGTGAAACCGGGTTGGGATATTTCATCTCTATCCTTGCCAATTCACCGGCCAGGCGACGATGCATATCATCAGGGGTTAATTCGAATAATTCACCCTTGCTGTTTTTTAATGCGTACTTGGTCATCCAAACCGTAGCCGCAAGTTCATCACCCTTAAAATACGCTTTCGACTTTTCCAACACTTCCTTATGTGAATAAATCTTTTGCGGGTGCTTTTGTACTTCCTTTGCAGGCTTCGATTTATAAACCTCACACCTGTCAACCTTTGGCGCTTCCCGCCCCTTGTAGATCCGCTCGTATTGATCCTTTCCCTGCTTTTGCTCTTCAACCCCTATCGGCGTACTTTCCCCTAATTGAGTAAAAAGGTCGTATTCCATAATTTCTCCGTGAATGTAAATTCTACTAATTTTAACTGCTTATACTTTGAAAATAAAATAGTTGACTTATAAAAAATTGTAAATTTGCCCGATGCAATATACGATGAAATTAATGGTAGAGTCAAATCATTTTTTTAACAAAACAAGTGTTGAAAACCTTATCTTGCTGACTTGAAATTTTATAACAGTACACTGGTGATAAAAAAATATTTTTTCTCAATTTTGGCACGGGATTTATAAAATAATTTTTTTTACATCCAAAACGTTTCTTTAATGCTTTTGTTTAAATTTCTTATCAACAACACCATGTTAATAGCACCATAAATTAATGTATTTGAACTCATTAGAAACGTTAAGGATATTCAATAATAAATAGAAGGAAAGGTGGCGGGTTTTGCATTGGCTTCCATTGGTGGAAAAACTCAGTTTGAATTTCCAAATATTGTACAGTAGGTTTTAACCGTCAAATTTTTGGTGCTAATTCTACCTGTTTTATAAAAAACATATTAACAGCAATTAAAAATCCAGACTCATTGATACATAAAATTTCGGGGTTTTCTTAATTTTACCATCCTCGATACCCCATGCAAGATCGGCCTTCATAAAGTACCCAAGCAGTTTTGTCCTCGCACCAATGCCAAGCCCGCCAATGATGGGGTCTTTTTCATATTGAACCTTTATCCGTAGCGGGCCAAAATTCTCATACCTGGTGTACAGGGCATTGTTTTCATCGTATGGATTCCAGCCGCTCCAAGCGGTACCTACATCACCAAAGGCAACAACCTGGAAATTGTGCATAAATTCCGATTGCAGGGGCCTGTTCAGCAAATACCTGAATACCGGCAGCCTGAATTCAGAATTAATAAGGATAAAATTGTTTCCGTTCCTGGCATTCTGGTTAAATCCGCGCATGTTGGTGGCCAAAGTCTGGTACATCCAGTTCATGGAATGATCCATCGGGGTCTCCTGGTCGAATGAGGGAATCATCCAGCTGTCGGTTCCACCCATGTAGTACAACAGCCTTTCCTTCCCAAAGTTTGTGCTTCCGGCAATCCTGTTGGCCCAGATAAACTGCCTGTGCAACCGCTTATAGTTTCTGAAATCAAATCCGAACACTACCAAATTTCGGTTGCCCTCCTCAATCATCTGATTGTATTCGCCAAAAACCATAAACCTGGTGCCTTCATAAAGATTTAATCCAAGATTTTTCGTGTCATCATATATTAACTGGGCCTTTGCCCCACCCCAGTTTTGGTTAATATTTGGATAGGCGATCCACAATTCGTCAGGGCCGGTAAACACATAATTTTCATTTCTGAACAAGACAGTGCCCCTGACCCTTAAAACCCTGTTGAAGGGCCATGTAGCAATAAAGAACCCTTCATTGGTAAATGTTCTCGTAACAAAAGCAGAATAAACCGTCTCTTCCAGCGACCGTCTCTGGAACACAAATTCCTTATCCAGACGGTTTTTTAAATTGGAATAATTTACAAAATATTCCTTGTTGATCAAATCCAGCGAAAGCCGGACACCGCCCATAATCCTGTAATTTTCCATAAGGTCGGTTACCCCTACCTTAAATGTCGGGCTCAATCCCGGATCGGAATAAGCAGGTTTTACATCAAATCCTCCAATATTGGCATCAACACCGGGGCTAAGTGCTACGGCATAAGGTTGATAGGTTTGGTTGAGGTAGGAAAAGTCGATCTGGGTAACCAGTTGATTTATCGAAAATTCAACATTGTAATTTCGCTGTTTGGGAAGAACAAACCCCTTTTCTTCCTTATCCTTAATATCTTTGAAACGGTCGGGTAAATATTTAAGGCTGTCGGGCATATTAAAATCCACAAATCCCTGGTTATCCAGCCTGTAATTATCAATATCAATCTTCCCGTCATCTCCCATCACAATTGTACCGGTATCGATAAAGAAGGTATCGTCCCTCATCACATTTCTGAAACTCTTTCGCCTCAGGGAGGATGGTTGCACCTCATCCGCCCCCTCTTCAGGTATGATCTGATCTTCTAAAAATAAGTTTTGTGTGTCTTTTTCTAACGTTGCCTGCAACTGATCCATGTAATATGTATTTTCGAGGGAAACGGGCTGCAGGCTATTTACCAATAACAGGTCATCATAATAGAGATAATCATACATATCCTGGGAAATGATCCAGGTTTTCATACCGGCCCTGGGGGATATATGATGTTCAACGATGCTTCGTGAGTAATTTGTAATGGGGAACGACTGTGTAAAATACCGATAATGGACGGCTGTGTCAACGTAGGCAACTGCACTGTCGAGCCGGCCAATGTATTCATTATAAATACCGTTGCCATCACTCAGGTAAGCAAAATAGTTTTTACCATATTCCATGGGTTGAATTTCGTTGGCCATAGGCGTTCTGGTTACCCTTCGCAGAACCGGGCTCCGGGTTGCCAGGTTAAAAATAAAAATATCGTAGGTCGAATCAAGCTGTGCAGGTATCGTTCTATTGCCAAATGTTAAAGTATCGCCGGGCCTGTTGGAACTAAAAATTATCTTTCCTGAATTCTCGATATACCCCGGGTAAAGATCATCATAAATGTCGTTGGTAAGTTGCTCATAACTACTCGATGTAATGGTGTATGTAAACAGGTCGGACTGTCCCTTCTGAACCGCTGAAAATATCAGGTTCCGGCCATCGCCCGAATAGGAAAAGTCGATAATCTTTTCAAAACCAAAAAGGTTTTGATTTGTCCATCCCTT
>JABMQA010000235.1 GCA_013203545.1 Bacteroidota bacterium | reverse complement strand
CAGGTTGCGGCGGTATACCAACCTGAGGAACGACATAACAGAAGATGCACTGCTTACAAAATACTACGCATTCGGTGATTACGAAAAAGCAACCGATGCTGATGGTACCATGCACTTGCACTACATCTCCGGCGGCGACGGGCTGGCAGCCATTTACGTGAAGTACGACTATGCTGTGGATTCGATGTACTTTATAATGAAGGATCACTTAGGAAGCATGGTTGGTGCCATTAACGAAGAAACCGGAACCGTTTTCAGGCAGTCATTCGACGCGTGGGGTAGAAATAGGAACCCCGAAGATTGGACCTACACCAACATCCCCGATTTCATTTTCGACAGGGGCTACACCGGTCATGAGCATTTAAAATGGTTTGGATTAATAAATATGAACGGCAGGATGTATGATGCCGGGCTTTGCCGCTTCCTCTCTCCCGATCCCTACGTTCAAATGCCGGATTATTCACAGAATTTTAACCGTTATTCGTATGCGTTGAATAATCCGTTGGTGTATAGTGATCCGAGTGGGGAGTTCTTTTTAGGTACAATCTTAACAGGTATCTGGGATTTCGGAGCAACTATATTCACAAAAGGGGCAATTGATCCATGGAACACACCTGAAAACAGAGGTGAGGCTTGGAGTGATTTTGACCCTACTGCTGAATGGTCAAAAACCAATAAAGCATGGAAAATTGATATAGGTGGTTTTAAAACTGACCCAAATAGAAATCCATTAGGCAGAGGATTTCAATTGCTATCAAGATGGACCTGGGAACTTCCACAAACTCTATGGGGTAAAGGGATTTCACATGTTAGAAATATTACCGGAAATGTAGATAATGTAGATTACTATGGTGGTGCTACGTTGGTCAACGACAATGATCCAAGTTATGGAGGTAGGTGGGGATTTACATTAGGCCCATACATTAACTCTAAAAATATTGTAGCAGACCCAAATGTTAGCGATATATTTAGGCATGAGTACGGGCATACTTTGCAAAGTAGATTAGTTGGCCCCTTGTATTTAACACATGTAGCATTACCAAGCTTAGTTGGTTCAGGGTTAGAAGATTTAGGATTAAATGATCATAATAGAGAATGGTATGAAACCCAAGCTAACAAAATGGCATACCGTTATTTTAGTAACCATCATAATGAAGCGTTAACTAATTTACCTTGGGATGATAACGAATATCCAAGGGAATATAAACCAAATTGGTATTGGTTTTTTTCACACCCACCTTTGCCAATGATGTGGTGGCTATTTTTCTAATAATAAAATTTAAAGCAATGAAGATGAATTATTTAATAATATTGTTATTGGTTTTTTGCAGTACTGGCTGCGAAAAACTTGCTGACCATACCAATTTCATTAGGATACATAATTACACAAATGATACAGTACAAGCATATGCTGGCTATGATTACCCTGATACCATGCTATGTGTAGAAAAACCAAGATTAGTCATGATTTATCCTAACACGCAAGATGGAGGTTTGGAAAGCAAAACAGACTGGAAAGATAAACTTCAAAGTGATACACTTATTATATTCCTTTTAAGTAAAGATACTGTTGACACATATAGTTGGGAAGAAATTAAAAATGATTACAAGATTTTATTGAGATATGATTTAAGTATTAATGACTTAGAAAATCAGAATTGGACAATTATTTATCCATAATTAACTTCGGCTACCATGATGTAGTGCAAACAGCAAGCGAACAAACCATCTGGGATGCGGAAAGCTACAACGAGCGGGGGCAGATTACAAGCTATAACCTCGGAAATACTTACCAGACTACCAGGGAATGGGATACCTATGGTTTTCCTAAAAAAATACGAACAAAAACGATTGGCCACACCATTACCCAGAAAAACCTGGATTACGTGTTCGATACTGTAAAAGGGAATCTTGACAAGCGAAGTTCAAGCAAATATTATGTTTTTGAAAAATTCCGTTACGATCCCAAGATGGCGCGGACGTCCTTCGTCCGTGCCACTTTTCTCAATATTTGCAATTAGGAATAATGACGCACCTACAAAGAACACAATTCCATACAGTGGGACACCGTTATTAGGACCATGAATGCTTACGGCGAGCCGATAACGATTGCAGACATCGGAGGAACCATTT
>JABMQA010000234.1 GCA_013203545.1 Bacteroidota bacterium | reverse complement strand
TCACAATAAGGATTATTCCGTTGTGAAAACATTTAAAGGGGTCCGCCAGCCGGCGGATCGCTTTTTTTTGTGGCATAAAAGTATGATTATTTTCTTAATATTTAATGGATTTGGTTTTGTGAAATGTTTTATTTTACTCATACGATGACTCTAAGTCATCGTATGAGTAATAGAGAGAGAGCACCGTATGATCAAAAAACCAACTGATAATCCCTGGCAACCCCTTTATTTACCAATTTTCCATTTCTCAAACCTGCATAATCCCGCGCGGAGGAAAGCTCCCAATCTGTTGCATTTTCTACCATATTTGCTTTTACTGGATTTTGATGAATGTAGGTGAAACAGACCTGAGAGTATTGCTGCTCAGGGTTTTTAATATTGATTTTGGTTATTCCATTTTTTGTGATGAATGATGGGCTTATTCCGGAAGGACAATTAATACATTCGGCTTTCGTATGTGCCTTGAACAGCGATCCGCTCATATTCTCCTGAATGTTAATAGCCCGTGTGTATGAACGCAGCATGATGGATATGGAGTTGTTGATCGTACGTTGCCTGGTGGGTGAAGTGATACGATGACTTGGAGTCATCGTATCACTATCCATGACAGTCAATCCCTGACTAATATCAATTGTCACATCCCTCACCAGAACCATTAAATGAAAATGATTGGGCATCAGGCACCAGGCCAGAATATCGGCATAGGGTGCAATGTGGGTTTTGATTTTCCCAAGAAAATACAAATAATTGTCCCTGTTAAAGAATAGCTTGCGATTATTATTGCCCTGGTTGTAAATGTGATATAGGTAGCCCTTTTCAAAGTTCATTTATTATCGTTTTGTTATTCATACGATGACTCCAAGTCATCGTATGAATAGGTAGCCCATAAAATTACGAATGTTTTTTAACTTATTTCACTTTTGTATCAACCCAGGCCACAATATCCCCATCGCCTTTTCTCTCTTTCTCCTCTTCGTCCCATCGCCCTTTCGCTTCGTCTCCCCATCGCTCCCCACCTCCCTGTAGAAAAACAAAACATGTCATCAATAAACCCTAAGCGACCAATTGTAAATTCACCCTTTTAGTAAGCGGTAATTTTTACAATATTTGCATAGCTTTAATCAATCGACCACACAAAATGAAGGAATTAAATACTTTGACCAAAAAGTCGACCGCCTGGCCTACAAGGGATCCGATCCCCTTGCCGGTAATCAAGGTAATGGCTTTCCTATTCCCGCTGTTCGTAATGTACGGCCCTTACAATGATGATATTGAAAAACCGCCTTCGCGGGATGTTTGGAAATACCTGGCTGGTGGATTGTTCTTTTATCTGACCATTGCGTTATTTATTGCCTTTAGCTGATAATCTAACTTTGATCAATTATACCGCCGGCCATGAAAATCATCAATATTTCAATGGATATAATTTTTTTATAGATGAATTATGTCACACCTGATACACCTCAACTGTTCTCAATAAGAAAGGGCTGCGATCCCAGGGAATAGGTGAACCATCGTGTGAACATAATCCTGTGCAGGAATTGTATTACTGACATTCCTAAGAAAAAACGAAAACTTCAATCACAAAAAAGAATAATTACTCACAAAAAACACCATTTACTATGAAAGTGAAATTTTTACTTCTGCTCGCAACCTTTTTAGCGGTCGCTGTATTATTACCGGCCCAGACCTGGATGAAGGATGTCCCTGCCAACGATGACGGCAGGATGAACTATTTTGAAGCCAAAAAGTACATCGGGAATTTCAGAAAAATGAACCCTCACCGGAAACTCAGCGAAGAGAAGCAGTTTCTGCGCGCACAGTTTTTATTGGATGGAAGGGTGGATGAAACCGGAAGATTACCGGTAGGCACCTACTGGGAGGAGGCCATGAAGGCCATAAAGCAACGCAAAGAAACAAAAGATGGCCTGAACCAATGGATGCCGCTTGGGCCAAACAGTGTGCCCATTAATGTGGCTGCCGGCAGGATCGGGGGTATCGGCAGGATCGACTGCATCGAATTCCATCCCGATAACGGGGACATCTTCTATATTGGCTCTCCATCCGGAGGTGCTTGGAAAACTATAGACGGCGGCGCATCATGGGAATCCCTTACTGACAATATTCCATCAATCGGCATCAGCGATATTGACCTGATGCCAGGTGATCCGGAGACCATCTTCATCTGCACCGGAACACGCGACACCTGGTGGGAAACCTTCAGTGTGGGTATCCTGCGCTCCGACGATGGCGGTTATACCTGGCAGGAAACCGGCCTGAATTATGCCATCACCCAGAACAGAGCGGTACATGAACTGCTTATCAATCCCGAAAATCCGCTTATCATGGTTGCCGCCACCAGCGGGGGCATCTATCGCAGTATCGACGGTGGGGATTACTGGGACTATGTTCAGGGGGGAAACTTTATGGATCTTGAGTTCAAATCCGGCGATTATAACGTGGTTTTTGCAACGACATTCACCTATTATAACTGCAACGGAAAAATTTACCGGTCGGTTGATGGCGGGCAGAATTTTGATGCCCTTGAAAATACAGGCATCATACCATCACAGGTGAACCGGATTACCATTGGTGTTACACCAGCCGATCCGGAGGTGATCTACGCCCTTTGTAGCAGCTGTTCGGATAATGGGTTCCACGGCCTGTACCGATCCAACGATGGCGGTGATACCTGGTATGAAACTGAAAATGCAGATAACAAGAACCTGTTGGGGTGGGCATCTTCGGGCACTGACAACGGCGGACAGGGGTATTACACCCTTGCGCTGGCGGTGGCGCCCAACAATCCCAACCTGGTTTATGTTGGTGGGGTAAACATCTGGAGGTCGAATAATGCCGGTGAAAACTGGACGCTGGATGCCCAATGGCAGGGCCAGGGCGCTGTATATGTACATGCCGATATTCATATCTTTAAATATAATAACAATACCCTTTTCAACGGCAACGATGGTGGAATTTACAAATTCGTCCCGCTGAACAACAACTGGGTTGATTTAAGCGAAGGCCTTGAGATCATGCAACTTTACAGGCTGGGTGTGTACAGAAACGATGAAACCTTACGTATCGCAAGCCCGCAGGACAACGGCACCATCCTATTCAGGGAGGGTGGATTTAACGAAATTGTGCTTGCCGAAGCGTGCGACAACTTCTTCCATTACGACAATCCGGATGTCATGTTCTTTGGTGGTTATGGGGCCGGCTTGAGACGTTCTGTCAATGGCGGGGGTAGTTCGGTTAGCATTCAACCGCCGGGAGAAACCAATCTCAGGTTCAATCCGCCGTTCATTATGCACCCGGAGGATACGCAAATTCTATATTGTGGCTTCCTTGACGTGTGGAAAAGCGAAAACACAGGTACAAGCTGGACGAACCTGACCAACGGGCTGAGCAACGGGGTATATTACAATTCGCTTGAAGTTGCCCCATCCGACGATAATTACATCTATGCCGCTACCTCACAGCAAATTTGGAGAAGTACCGATGACGGTGTGACATGGGAAAATATCAAAGCGGGACTCTTAACAAACACGGCCATTTCCGATATTGTTATTTCTTCGGCTGATCCGAAACATATATGGGTAACCATGTCGGGTTTCTCGCTAAACCGTAAAGTCTATCATTCGGTTGATGCCGGTGATAACTGGGAGAATATTTCAATTAATCTTCCCAACCTGCCGGTAAATTGTATCGCTTATGAACCCGGGTTGGATGACGCCATTTACGTTGGAACGGATGTGGGGGTGTATTATCTCAACAACAACCACGACGAGTGGATCTGTTACAGTGATGGCCTTCCCAACGTGATGATCGATGAGCTGGAGATACATCCGGTGTCAGGGAAGATATTTGCTGCAACGTTTGGCCGCGGAATATGGGATTGTCCGCTTGCCGACCCGATCTACGTAAGTGTTAAGAACAATGGTATCAGTGGTTTAAATGTCTATCCCAATCCTTCGGAAAACGACCTGTGGATAGAATTTTCTGGAGTTGAAAATGAAATTTTCACCATTTCGGTGATCAATTTACTTGGACAGACCGTGGCGGAAAAAACAATTACTTCGGACAATGGTACCGTTAAATTACAGTTCGATGTTGCTGAGTTACCTCGTGGACTGTACACTGTACAGGTTTTGGGTCACGATACTGAACAGGTTAGGAAAGTGGTATTGGAGTAGATTTTTATGTAACAAATCCACAACATTTTCGTCTTTGTATTTTAAGGAATTTTAGGATAATGTCAGGTACTGTGAAACAATAAATAAGGGTGGGTCTCATTATACATGATGAACAATCATTTATTTGATTGGATCAAGTTTTAAAAATTAAGCTTTTGACCGGGTTTATCACAAAAAAACAAGAATTATGAAGTACAAATTTTTTTTATCCTTTTGCCTCCTGGCAATTGTTTTTCAATCCAATGGACAAACTGTTCAACTTACCAGCAACAACCTGAATGAGTATCATCTGTGCTGGTCTCCGGATGGGGCCAAGCTGGCCTTTGTTCACAACGAATATGGCACTTCGCAACTTTGGTATATCGATGCCGTTTCCGGTGAAGCCAACCGTGTATTTACCGGGGGCGTACAGGGGGATTTTTACCTTTCGTGGCTCAACACCGAGGAAATTCTTTTCGATGTTAATAACGGCTACGGGCAAATAAACCTGTACAAGGTAAATATTAACGGTGGGGGGCCTGAACAGATCACCAATGGCTTTTACATGATGCCTTCGGTTTCACCGGATGGAAACTGGATACTCTGTTCGGATTACAATAATATCTATAAGATTCCGGTTTCAGGAGGCGCAACCAATGTTGTAGTTAGTGGTACTGCGGTTTTTCATCCATCATGGTCATTTGACGGGCAACACATTGTTTTCTCAAAAGAAATTGACGGGAACAGCGACATTTGGATTGCTTCGGCAAATGGTGGGGAAGAAAAGCAACTCACCTTTTCGGAAGATAGGGATGACAGGGCCGCATGGGCACCCAATAACCACGAAGTTTATTATGTTTGTGGAAACTATGATACGTCTGATATCGTAAAGGTAAATGTTGAAACCCTTGAAACAACAACTTTCATTAATGAACCGGGCCGTGTTAGCTATCCTGTGTTTTCGCCCGATGGCACCAAAATGGCCTATACTTCATACCTCTCGGGCAGTAGCGAGATATGGGTTATGGATATAACTTCAGTGGGAATTACCGAGCCCGGGCTAGCTGATTTGAGTGTCTTTCCAAATCCTTCACAAGCAGGTTTCAACATTTTATTTAACCTTGAAGGGAGGCAGGATGTCAGGATTAATATCCACAATGTTGCAGGGATGCTTGTTAAATCATTTATCCTGAATAACCAGCAACCGGGTGGGCATAGCCTCTACTGGCAACCTGGAGAAGGTCAAAGCAGTAGTGCGGTTTATTACTGTACGATTGTTGCCGGATTGAATAAAAAAACTGAAAAATTGGTTTTTGTGAAGTAGTAGGTTTTATAAAGACTCTCTTTGAGGGATGCCATCCCTGATTTCTTTGTGTGACTTGAGACAAAAACATCACTATTTTTCTTTTTGAAAGTGTGGAATCCCTCAGTGGAGGGATGGCATCCCTATCCGTTTTTTTCCCAGAGGGATGCCATCCCATAGCTATTACGCTAAGTGAAACATTTTAAATAATATCCCCAAAACCACAGATAAATTCGACAGTTATGTCCTGAAATAACTTGATGCTGTACAATCTTCTTTTTTTATCATAAAGTTTCGATGATAGATTGCTTGAAAAT
>JABMQA010000233.1 GCA_013203545.1 Bacteroidota bacterium | reverse complement strand
TATCTTGCCTGAAGGGCCGATAGAACCAAGCACATGCTTATTGTCTCCGGCAGCTTTCCTGGAAATTTCTGCGGCAGCTTTATTTAATTCATAAGCACGATTGGCCAGGCCATATCCGGAAAGTTTAAAACTGCTTCCTCCAAAACTGTTGGTCTCTATCATATCGGCACCTGCATCAATATAACTTTTTGCAATATCAAATACATCATCCGGATGTTCGATATTCCACAATTCGGGGCATTCACCGCCTTTCAAACCTTTTGCATAAAGGAATGTCCCCCAGGCACCATCGGAAATAAGGATGTTCTTTGATTTTATTTTTTCTACAATTTTTTTCATATAAGTGATTTCTAAACCTTAAAAAATTCTAAATACATTGAATAATGTCTGGCGTTACACTTTCCTAAGTTTACAGGAATCAGGTGAATTCCATTAATTCCTTATTTTTTCTTTAAAAAAATATCATCTGAATTTAATTTATAAGGAGGTGAGATGGGTAATATAACGCATTGAATATTCATCTTTTCCCAGTAATAAATCCGTTGCACGCACCGCTCCGGTTAGGTGAACCGGATTTGTAATAGGACAAGATACTCCTTTAATAATACAGGCAGTCATAAAAGCCTGATTCACTACATTGCGTCCGGGTAGGCCAAATGAAATATTACTTGCACCCAATGTTTGGTTAACTCCAAATTCTTTGTTTACCTTTTCTATTGTTTCTAAGGTTACCAGACCCGTGAAGTGGTCGGCACTTACAGCCATAGCAAGTGGGTCGATTACAATATCATTGATTGGGATTCCGGCTTTGCCGGCACGTTCAATTATTTTACCTGCAATTGCCAGGCGTTTATCCGGATCCTGGGTGATTCCATCATCATCCATGGTTAAACCAATCAGTGCAGCACCGTACTCTTTTGCAATAGGGATAATAGCTTCCAACGAAGCTTCTTCTCCGTTAACGGAATTAATCAAACATTTACCCGGAGCTACTGCGAGTGCAGCTTCCAAAGCTTTCGGGTTAGGAGAATCCAGACATAAAGGAATATCATATTTTTCGGATATCGCTTTCACGACTTCAGGTAATAATTTCACATCATCTACTCCCGGAAACCCAACGTTTACATCAAGCACATCAGCACCGGCCTGAATTTGTGATTCAGCCAACTCAAGTACAAAATCATAATTGTTTTCTTGTAAAGTGATGATCAATTTCTTTCTTCGGGTTGGGTTGATACTTTCACCAATTATTATGGTTGGCCCTTTAGTATCAATGATGACTTCATTTGTTTTGCTTTTTAATATTGTTTGCATCACGTATTATTTAATAGAATTAAGAATGATACTATTTATAAACAGATAACTCTTTACAAATTGATCTTTGCAGGTTATCCCAAAAACTCTACAGCTTCCTGTGGGCTTGGTGCGTAAAAACTGGCTCCGATTTTATTTTTGAAATCTTCTGTTACCGGCGCACCTCCTATAATTATCCTGGTATTTGGGTGTTTTTCTTTAATCTGCTTAACAGTATCTTCCATATTAACCATGGTAGTGGTCAGCAAAGCAGATAACCCGATAACACAATTTGAGTCTTCAGACAATTCATTCATAAATTTGTCAGTTTTCACATCCACTCCCAGATCAATCACTTCCCAACCGGCCCCTTCAAACATCATGGCGACAAGGTTTTTGCCAATGTCATGCAGGTCGCCGGAAACAGTGCCAATAACAAACTTTCCTTTTCGTTGTACTTCGCCCGACTGAAAGAATGGCTTAAGGTGTTCCATGCCTGTGCTCATTGCCTTTGCAGACATTAGCATCTGAGGGACAAAAATCTTATTTTCACTAAATTTCCGCCCTACTTTATTCATTGCCGATACAAAAGATTTTTGTAGAATGTCATCGGGTGAAATTCCTTCCTCCAATGCTTGTTTTGTAAGTTCATCAGCTCCATTCTGGCCTTTCATATCCGGTGGAAACGGCGAGGACTGATTGATTTTTCCAAACTCAACACAATGCCCTATTTGTTCAAGAATACTC
>JABMQA010000232.1 GCA_013203545.1 Bacteroidota bacterium | reverse complement strand
CGCAAAGAATTATTTTATTTATATTCAAGCCTTTGCGACTCTGCGGCTTTGCGAGATATTTTTTTATGTTTTTATATCGGGCTCATCAATTGTTTTGAAAACACCCATCAGGTGATCGAATAACCCAGAGATATCAGAAAGTCAAGATCATCTTTTCCAAAACCTGAAATATCATAATTCCTGAACCTTCCGGTTGAGGAAGGGATTTCAGGCAGCGTTACTGCTTTTTTCAATGTTTTCCTGCCAGGTTTAATTCCCAGGAATTTAATAATTTTTTTAACTTCGTTTTTCCGATTGGTGCAAAGTGCATCAAAACTTACCCATAAAAAATGCTTCTTTCCCAGGATTTCCCCCTTTTTTAGCACCCGCTTGTTTGCTTCAACCCAAAACCGGAATGAAGCCTCTGGTTCTTCATATTCCGATTTTGGCCAGGGAACCCCAAACACCCCCCCCCCAATTGTAGAGCTGGTTCTGGTTTTTGCTGAAAGCCATGTCAAGCCCGTGCCTGATCACATGGATGTACCTGAAACCCGGGAAAACCTCGGGGTAATGATCCAGTAAAAGATACGAATTAGGCTCCTTCCATCCCCATCCGGTATAATTTCCTTCACGAAATCCGGATTCAACCATTATTTTTTTCTTTCTATAATAAGCCCATTCGCCATATCCTTCATTGTTGTTTAAGTTGTGCCCGTTTACCGCCATAATCCGGGTGATATCATCGAGGGTTTGCAACTCGTTTTTCGTGAAAGGTTGTGTGCAGGTCATTGCCTTTTTAAAAAGGCTTAACCGCGAGCTGATAATTTCTGGGTTGTTTATGTTTTGATGCAGCCAGCTGGGATGCTTGAAAAGCAGGGTGAATGATTCATTGTCAAGTGCAATATTCAGGTCCTTGCCCAAAAAAAAGCCAAAGAGCTGTAGTATTTCGGTAAGCACCCGTGTGCCGCTTCCACCTATTCCTCCAATGATAACAGGTGAATTTAAGCCTTTTGATTTTTGTCTCTGAGCGAAAATCATTTATTGAATATTAAGCATATTACCAAAATCTCAAAATTGCTATCAATGTGATTTTTTTTAATGACGGTAAAAATACAAAATCAATATTTATTTCGGATTATTTAACAGAAACTATAAATAAAATGCCGATTTTTGCTGCAGCGAAAGTACGTTGTTACAAAAAGAGGCCGGGATTTTTAATCCCATCATTAAAAAGATATACGGGTTGGATCCGTAGATTGTATTTCATACACATCAAAAATCAACACAAAACTGCAATATTGATTAATAACAGCACCTATCAAAACGAACTGAAAAACATTACCAAAGGCGCCGGAATTACTGCTTTCGGGCTGCTTTTCATGAATGTTATGGCGTTTGTTAACAATGCGATTATCACCAGGTCGGTCGGCGCTGATCAGTATGGTCTCTACGTTTTGGCCACAAGGGTTTTTGAATTTGTTTTTATTGTCTCGATGCTTGGTTTCAGGACAACAGTCATACGTTTTGTCTCAATGTACCTCGGTTCTAACAATATATCCTTTGTTAAGGGTACCGTTATTTATTGCCTGAGGGTGCTAACAGTTGTGTCCCTTTGTATTGCAGTATTGGTTGCATTGTTCAGTAAGCAAATTGCAATACACTTTTTCGACAGGCCTGAAATGACGGTTTACCTGCAGATTTTGATGATCATTGTTCCGGCCCAGGTTTTCATTGCATTTTTATCTGGAACGTTGCTGGGTCTGAAAATGATTAAACAACAGGTTCTGGTTGCAAATTTCGTTATGCCGCTTTTGTTTTTTGTGCTGATCTCGCTGGCATTTCTTTTCGGTTTTCGGTTAAATGGCCTTTTCGCAGCACATATTTTGAGTGTTCTACTGGTAGCTATCTTTTTGGTTTTGTTATTCATGGGCAAATTTTTTAAACCATACCGCAAAGTGGAAGCGAAACGTGAAGTTCATGAAATCTGGAAGTATGCTGTACCGCTTTATGCCAATACTTTTGTTGGGACGGCAACAAGATTGAGCCCTGTTTTTATTATGGGTTATTTTTTAAGCAACAGCGAAATAGGCGTTTTCAATGTTGCTTTCAGGGTAGCGCTCCTGGTATCGTTTTCATTTCAGGCCTTTCAGATGATATTTTTGCCCACAATATCAGAACTTTTTGCAAAGAATGATCTGCCTACCATCACAAAACTTTATAAGACAACAAGCAAATGGATCCTGGCTGGCAGCCTGATCATTTTTAGCCTTATCTTGATTTATAACAAGACCATTCTTCAGGTTTTTGGAGACGAATTTAGTACAGGCTCCCAGGTATTGATTATACTACTTTGCAGTGAGCTTTTTAATGCAACCACAGGTATGGTAACCAGTATTATTGTAATGAGTGGCAGATCAAAAACGGTATTGTTTAATACTGTCCTCAGTTTTATCATGATTGTTTCATTATCCATATGGCTTACTCCGAAGTACGGGAATCTGGGGCCGGCAATCGCCTATGGCATTACCATAGTCCTGGTAAATACAATGCGAATAATGGAACTTTACCATTTCGAAAAGATACATCCGTTCAGTCCTGGTTTTTTTAAACCCATTCTTTCG
>JABMQA010000231.1 GCA_013203545.1 Bacteroidota bacterium | reverse complement strand
TTTCATCCTTCTCCTTAACAATGGCCTTTTCCTGGAGTTTCATGGCTTGTTGCTGTTTCTGCATGGCTTTTTCCTGCTCAGAAAATTGAGCCATGGATTCCTCATTTTGAATTTTCTTCAGGTTGGTAAATGCCATCTGCAACGTCTTATAGCTATCATCCATCATATATTTGGACTTCTTCAACATAACTTCAGCGTTTTTCATATCTGCTTTTTCCGAAAAAACCATTTCCTTAATGGTTGCAAGGTTTTCCTTTACATCCGCGATATGCTTGTAGGTCTCTTTAAGCAAAACTTTCTGCTCGCTGGTGATTTCACCATGGTTCTTCGAAAGTTCTTTTTTGGTGATCTCCAGTTTTTGGGTGGCTTTTTCGGTCTTTGCGTATAGCTCTTTAACTTCCTTTTTTAAACTGGCCATTTGAGCCTGGATAACTTCTGTAGAATCACCTGCCGGAAATTCAGCCTGGTTGTCGATAACATCCGGTAAATAGCCCGCCGTATAGTTGGGTAGATTTACCGAAACCGGTGAACTTGTAATGGAAGAGTTTGTGAACAATGCAATTAGGCTGACCATAATGATGGTGAGTGCCACTGATTTGCCGTTGAATTTTGTTGTTTGGTGCTTTTTTGTGTTCATGCGTTTAATTCTTTTAAATAGTTTATAATGTTTTTTGTGGAAAGCCGCTGCCAGTCGTGGTGCATGCATCCTGAATTCCTCTGCAAGTAACAGTGCTTTTGACAGCGCTACCGGATCAACCGATGCATCAACCGTAATGTCATCACAGCAATGCTCTCGTTCCTGATCGAATACGGAGGACATCCACCACATTGCAGGATGATAGAAAAATATAATTTCGAGAACGGATTTGAGGGTATTGATCAGGAAATCCTTTCTTTTAATATGTGCAAGCTCATGTGCCAGGATCGCTTCCAGTTGATCCACCGGCATCGAAAAGACCAAACCGGCCGGTAATAATATCACCGGTTTGAAATGGCCGATAACCATTGGTGCTTTTGCAAAGACGGATTCGAGCAATGGAATATTTTTCCTGATTCCCATTTTGTCGGAAAGGGATGTTAAAATGGCCATCCAGTCACCCGATAGTATGGATGTTCCCTGACTTTTAAGCCTGTTAATGTAGATAAGGTTACCGGCAAACCTGAGTGAATACAAAATCAGGCCCAACAACCAGAAAAATACTATGAAATGAAGATTTGTTTCAATCCATTGCATGACAAATTCAGCATATCCGTAAAGCATGGATGTGATGGACATGAATGAAAATTTTTGGGTCAGGTCAGCTGAATTGATTAAAGTCTGAATTATTCCGGCACTTTCGGGATTTGCTACCAATGGTTCCGGACTATAAGCCGTGAAAATCATCGAAAAAGTTACAATGCTTGTCAGGATGATAGTAATAAATGCTGTTGCCGATATAAGGTACCTGAGATTTGATGATGCATTTTTCAATACATTCAGCAATCCGCGAAGGATGATTGCAATTACCAGTATCTGCCAGATCGAATGGACAATGGTCCACCCCAGGGCATACACTGACTGGTCTGAAAAAAAATTTGCGATAAATGTCATGATTTTCCCCCTTCAAGATTTTCAATATATTTTTTAATTTCGTTGAGTTCTTTCTCGGATGTTTTGCTGTTGCCCAGAGCCTGCATCACCAGCTTTGTTGCCGAACCACCAAATACACCGTTTAAAAGCCTATCGAGCATTTGTTGCTGTGTATCGTTTTGCTGAATCGCACAGGAATACACGTGGCCTCTGCCCTCTTTCAACCTTGTGAGTAAACCTTTTTCAGCCATAATTTGCATAAGTTTTAAGGTGGTTGTGTAGCCAATCTCACGCTTACGGCTCAGTTCATCATTAACTGTTCTAACCGGCGACGGCCCCTTTTCCCATAGAACCTGAAGGATTTCAAGCTCTGCTTCTGTTGGTCTCATATCGTTTCTTTGCATCTTGGTAATTTTATCTACGAAATTATTCGTACTTTAAATTACGAAGTATTTCGTAGATTATTGTGTGAAGTGAAAATATTTTAAAAATATTTTCTAAGGTACTGATTTTGTGGAATAAAATTTTGAGAATTTTAATAATTTATGGTTTGTAAAGTTGCACGGATTGCAAATCCGTGCAAGCTTTCGGTTGCAAATCAATGCGAGTTTTACTTATAAAAATTTATGGTTGCCGCGCGAACTTTCGGTAGGTTTATTAAAGGAAGGGATTAAGTACAAAGTCAACAAGGTTGTAAATCCGTGCAAGCTATTGTGTCAAAACAATTAAAAAATCACTACTGTCAGATAAATCAATAGATTCTTCGATACGCTCAGAATGACAGGCAATGCAGTGTTTTTGCCAAGGGGAGGAGGTGGCTGGCGGCGAAGCCGCCAGCCACC
>JABMQA010000230.1 GCA_013203545.1 Bacteroidota bacterium | reverse complement strand
TATCATGAATTCCCCCTAAATCTGTTATAAAATCCTCACAACCAAAAGCAATGGCCACTACTCTTTTGGATGCTTTGCATATATCCTGCGCATTTAATGCGGCGGCAACAGTTTCGATGAGTGGAATTATTTTGTAGGTACCAACCGGAATCTTTTTTTCATATTCAACAGTTTCGAGTAATTTGGAGAAAAAATACACATCATCCCCTGTTTTTGATTTTGGATACACAAAACCATCCACACCATCAATAGTCAATTGATGAACATCCTTAAGCAGTTCGCCACTTTCCCGGTCGTTTACCCTTGGGAAAACCAAATGATTTGTAAACTTGCCCTCACCTACCCATTGTTTGATCCTATCCCTGGCAATTTGTTTGTTTGATGCAGGTTGAACCGAATCCTCAAGATCGAGTAACAGAACGTCAGCATCAGATTTAGAAGCACTGGCAAGCAGGCGTTCATTATGCCCCGGCACAAACATTAAGCTGCGCATTAGCTTTGATTTCATTAGTTTTTTTTCTTAATTAACACTTTTCGACGAAATTGAATTACATCTTGTTTATTTTGGTTATATCCGGTTGTCTCAACATAAACAATCCCTCTGTCATTTTTTGACTTTGATGGAATACAATCCAAAATTTTCGTTCTGGCATAAATTGTATCATTAATAAATACAGGAGCCAAATGATCAATACTTTCATATTGGAGATTTGCAATAGCCTTTCCACTAATATCAGAAACCGTTAAACCTACAACCAAACTAAATACCAGGGTGCCAACTACCAGGATTTTACCATACTCATTTTCACTGGCATAATCAATATTGGTATGAACCGGATGGTGGTTCATTGTTAAAAGCGAAAAGAGATTGTTGTCGCTCTCAAAAATAGTTTTTGATAAGGAATGGTGAATGATATCCCCCACATGAAAATCCTCAAAATAATTACCCATTTTATTTACATTCATGATAAAACCCGTTTATGTTCTTTTGAATTTAAAAACGCCTGATAATTTCTTATGTAGTCATTCTCATCATATTTATGGGAAGTTAAAACCAAACAAATTGCACCGGAAGAAAAGCTTTGCTCGGCAGCCCATATCCCCGGTGGGATATGCAGACCAAAATATGGCCGATTCAGACTTATGGTTTTTATATTTACTCCGTCGTCCAGAAAAACATCAAAACTTCCGCTAACAGCAACCAATAATTGATGACAGGATTTATGTGCATGTGCCCCCCGATCTTCGCCCCCGGGTATGTCATACAAATAGAAAACCCTGTTAATTTCAAATGGCAATGAAATATTATTTTCGAGAACCGTTATATTACCTGCCCGAAAATTAACTTTCTGTAAGTCAACAATTCTGCAACTGGATATCGTATTTGCTATTTTTTCGGCCATACTAGATACTTTTCGTAATCACGAATGTAATCGGTTTCGGTGAAAAAAGTAGAAGAAAGAACCATTGCCACTGAGTTTGTGGAAAAATTTTGCATGTGCCTCCATAAACCGTGCGGGATATATAACCCATAATAAGACCGGTTCAGTGAAAAAGATTTTTTAACTTTCCCATTGTCCACAACTACATCCAGACTCCCGGAGAGGGCAACAATAAATTCCTGCTGTTCTTTAAAAGCATGGCCACCACGTACCTGACCGCCGGGCACATCATAAATCCAATACACCCGTTTTATTATAAAAGGGATGTGGTTTTCCCCTTCAATAAAAGTAAGGTTTCCTTGCGGATCCTCAATTTTGGGCAGGTTGATGATTTTGCAATTTTGAAGTGACATATTGATTCTTAAAGTTCAGGTAAATATTTAGCCGGTAAAAAGGTATAAGAAAACAGTGTGAATTTCATTCTCATTTGGCCGGGCCGTCATTAAGTGTCATTGATTGTCATTTGGCTTCGCCGTCATTAGTTGTCATTGATTGTTCCTTCATGTGAGGTACTTAGCGTCATTAAGTGACACCATTTTTGTTTTTCATGTTGTCCTCAACCGTCGGATGTATTTTTTTAATCTGATCACGATAGGACTATTAATGACAATTAAATGACAAAATACTTCACTTCACACAAAAAGAACAAGCACCTAAATAATTACAATATTTTCATCTTGATTAGAAATATACTCATCAAATACGAAACATTAGGCTCCCAATTTACATAACTAACCAATAC
>JABMQA010000229.1 GCA_013203545.1 Bacteroidota bacterium | reverse complement strand
TTGCTCAAGCTTAATCCCCTTTTTCATATCGTTGAAGGCTACAGGATGTGTTTTCTTTATCACAAGCCGTTTTGGAGCGATATGTATTCTATCGTTTCATTTTGGATTATAACCATCGCCATTATGATCACCGGCATTTTTGTCTTTAAAAGGCTACGTCCGCACTTTGCTGATGTCGTATAATTTATTTTAATATATTTAAATGTTTTTTTAAACGTATGAATTCCAATCCACAAATTTTATTAGACAAGGTATCAAAAAAATACAGGCTGTACACTAAAAGATCCGACCGCCTGCTCGAGGCTTTAATGCCATATAAGCAGAGAAAATTTACTGATTTTTTTGCTGTCCGTAATGTTGAATTAAATATTAACAAAGGAGAAACACTGGGCATTGTTGGCAGGAATGGTTCGGGAAAATCGACCCTGCTAAAATTGGTTGCCGGAATTACTGTGCCCACCAGCGGAACGGTTCGTGTGTCAGGAAATGTAGTGCCGCTTCTTGAATTGGGCGGGGGATTTCATCCGGAATTATCAGGATTTGATAATGTTTATTATTACACCACCTTGCTTGGCTTTTCAAAAGCGGAAACCCTTGATATTATTGAACGGGTTATCGATTTTACGGAAATTGGCGAATTTATCAACCAACCTTTAAAAACCTATTCCAGCGGGATGCGGTCACGGCTTGCATTTTCAGTTAGCATTAACATCAATCCCGAAATATTGATTGTTGATGAGGTATTGGCGGTTGGAGATGAGTATTTCAAAAAAAAGAGCCTCCAAAAAATGAATGACTCTTTAAATCAGGGAAAACCATTCTGTACGTTTCACATTCGGCGAAGGACATTGAGGAATTGTGTACCAAAGCCATCATGTTGTACAAAGGCACGAAAATGATTGAAGGCAAACCAAAGGATGTTTTGAAGCATTATCACGAATTTTATAAAAACCTTTAATGAAAATTTCGGATCTGGTCCGCACTATTTTTTTAAGGCTCTATTCAGCATTGAGATCAAGAAGCCCCGGTAGTTCAATGGTAAATACCCCTGAAAATTCTATTTCCTTATCTGAACGGATAAAGGTAGTTTACAAGTCAGTGGACTCCGGCACGGAGTATGAAAATGAGCAGTTCCCCATCTTTCCTGGAACAACTGTTAAGCCGATAGCTTTTTATCTTCCCCAGTTTCATCCCTTTGAGGAAAACAACCGGTTCTGGGGTAGGGGATTTACCGAATGGACCAATGTTTCGAAAGCACGTTCCTTATACAAAGGTCATTGTCAACCGCGGCTACCTGGTGAATTGGGATTTTACGATTTGCGGATTAAGGATGTGATCCGGCGCCAGATCATACTTGCAAAACAGTATGGCATTTATGGTTTTTGCCTGCATCATTATTTTTTTGATGGCAAGGCGGTAATGCGTAAACCTTACGAACTATTACTGAAAAACAAGGATCTCGACATGCCGTTTTGTCTTCATTGGGCCAACGAATCGTGGACGGCACGTTTCGATGGGTATGCCGATAAAGGGGATGTGTTGCTGGAGCAAAAACACAGCCCGGCAGATGATATTGCATTTTTAAAGGATATCGAGCCCGCACTAAAGGATGAACGTTATATCCGTATCGAAGATAAGCCGTTGCTTATTGTTTACCGGCCTGGCTTGTTTCCTGATTTTAAAGAGACCGTACTACGATGGAGGGACCAAAGTGTAAAGATGGGACTGGAAGGAATCTATATTGCCATGGTTGAAACCATCTTCGAAGGTAACCTCGATTCAAAAAAATATGGTGTGGATGCTGTGGTGGAATTTCCGCCACATTACATCCGCCATATTGAGGTATCTGATCAGGTGCCCTTGTTTGATGCAAATTTTGGTGGTGAAATTTACAGCTATCCTGAAGTGGTTAAAGGGGAACTTGGGCGTGAAAAACCTGATTATACCTTGTTCAGGGGTATTTTTCCCCAGTGGGACAATACTGCCCGGAGAAAAGATCCGAAGATATTTTATGGTGCAAATCCGGCGCTATACCAGAAATGGTTAGCCTACCTGGTTCACTTCACGAAAAAGAATCTTCCGCAGGACCGGCAATTAATTTTTATCAATTCATGGAATGAGTGGGCAGAAGCCGCCTACATCGAACCCGACCGTCACTACGGCTATGCCTGGCTTAACGCAACCGC